>DATIOB010000856.1:0-3291 GCA_035473605.1 Conexibacter sp. | reverse complement strand
CCTCGCAGCTCGTCACGGCCGGCGCGATGGAGGGCGTCGACCGCGTGATCGGCCTGCATCTGTGGGCGCTCGACGAGGTCGGCACGGTCGCGATCCGGCCGGGCCGCGTGATGGCGGCGTGCGACGTCTTCAAGATCGTCGTGCGCGGCCGCGGCGGCCACATCGGCGTGCCGCAGAACGCCGTCGACCCGCTCGCGATCGGCGCGCAGATCGTCACCAACCTGCAGCACATCGTCGCGCGCGAGGTCGATCCGCAGGAGATCGCGATCGTCGGCGTGACGGAGTTCCACGCCGGCGACTCGGTCGGCGTGATCCCTGACACCGCCGAGCTGATCGGCGGCGCGAACATGTTCTCGCCGGCCGTGCAGGACCTGATCGAGCGGCGCATCGGCGAGATCGCGCAGGCGATCTGCGCCGCCCACGGCGCGACGTGCGACTACGAGTACACGCGCGGCTACGCGGCCGTCGTCAACGACGCCGCGACGACGGCGGTCGTCGAGCGGACGGCGCGCGAGCTGTTCGGCGACGAGGCGGTCGGTCCAGGCGAGCTGGTGCTGGCCGGCGAGGACTTCTCGGCGCTGCAGGCGTGCGCGCCGGGGACGTTCGTGCTGCTCGGCGCGCGCAACGCCGAGCGCGGGATCGTCCACGACCATCACCATCCGCAGTTCGACGTCGACGAGGCGGCCTTCCCGCTCGGGGTGCGGCTGTTCGCGCATGCTGCGGTGGCGTTGCTCGGCGAGGACGCGGGCGGCGCCAGCGCGGGGCCGGGTGGCGGCGCAGGCGCGTGAGCCCGCTCGCCCACGTCGGCCCGCTGCCGGTCGAGGAGTTCGCCTACGCGGCGCCGGCGCTGCTGCTGGCGCTGCCGCTGCTGCGGGCGCGTCTGCGCGAGCGGCGGGTACTCTGGGCGCGATGGCCGAGCCGCACGGGGACACGACGAGCCGCCCGCCGTACGCCGAGGGGCGCGACGCGCTGCTCGACGCCGCCGCCCGCGTCGTCGCGCGCGACGGCTTCCGCGGACTGACCTACCGCTCCGTCGCGCAGGAGGCCGGCACCACCCACGGCCTCGTCTCCTACCACTTCAGATCGCGCGACCGGCTGATCCACGAGACGGCGATGAAGGCCCGCCGCGAGGCGATCGAGGGCTCGGCGCTGGAGCCGGCCAGCGGTCGCGTCGAGGAGTTCGCCGACCACCTCTCCAGGCTCGCCGCCGAGGCGCCCGAGGGCCAGGTCTTCCAGTTCGAGCTGGCGCTGGAGGCGCGCCGCCGCGCGGAGCTGGAGCCGGAGGTGCGCGCGCTCTACGAGGAGTACTACGCCGTCACCGCGCGGGCGCTGGCGGCGATCGGCGTCGCCGACCCCTCCCCCGCGCTCGTGCGGCTCGTCTTCGCCGCGCTCGACGGCCTCACGCTGCAGCAGCTGATCTTCGGCAGACCGGCCGACACCGAGGCGGCGGTGGCGGAGCTGCAGACGCTGCTGCGTGGACTGGCCTCTTAGACGTCGCGTCTGGAGAGCCCGGCGAGCAGCTCGCCCGGCTCGACGTCGAGCGCGTCGGCGAGCTTCACGAGCGTGAGGATCTTCGGCTCGCGCGTACCGCGCTCCATCTTGCTGATCTCGCCCGAGGTCGCGCCGCTGACGTGACCGAGCTGCTCCTGCGTCAGCCCGCGCCTGATGCGCGTCGCGCGCAGGTTGGCCGCGAACTGCCCCAGATCAGCCGACGAGAGTCTTCCCACCAGTGAGATCCTGCTGGTGGTTTCCCACTTTCTCAATGCTTTAAGCCACTAGCGGCATAGCACCAGTCGCGGGGCGTTCTTGATGCCATCAGAGGCGAGCGGGAACCGCGCTACTCCACCACCTCGTGGAACGGCGCCAGCGCGCGGCGATCGATCGTCAGTCTCAGCACGTCGAAGCGGTTGTAGTGGCCGGCGACGTCGTGGAAGAGGCGGCCGTCGACGGTCGCGGAGGGGTCGCAGTCGGCGTAGACGATCCCGGGCTCGTCGCGCAGCGAGGCGATCCAGTCGCCGTCGGGGCCGATCACGCCGGAGATGCAGTTCCACGCCTCCGGCAGATAGTCCACCTCGAGCCGCTCGCACAGCTCGGGCGTGCCGTGCTCCTGGCTGACGACGTTGTAGAGCCGGCCCTCGTACGCGTGCGCGGCGGCCGGCAGGTAGACGTCGTTGGTGTTCTCGTGCGCCCCGCCGAGCGGCGCGCAGGAGGGGAAGTTGGCGACGTGGACCCGCTCGCCCTGCGCCAGCAGCGCGTAGCGCGCGAGCGTGTTGACGTTCTCGCCGCAGTTGAGCGTGCCGAGCGGACCGTGCGGGGTCGGGAAGACCGACAGCGTCGAGCCGTCGCCGCCGGTCCAGATCGCCCGCTCGGTCCAGGTCGGGACGAGCTTGCGGTGCTTGCCGAGGTAGCCCTCGGGACCGAAGACGAGGTTCGTGTTGTAGAGCGTGCCCACGCGGCCGGGGTCGCGCTCGGTCACGCCGACGACCGCCGTCACGCCGGCGTCGATCGCCGCCCGCTCCAGCGCGCTCACGGCCGGCCCCGGCACCTCGACCGCCTCGTCGTGCAGCCGCCGGTGCCAGCGCGCGCCGTCGCGCAGCGCGCGCGTGAAGATCCAGTACGGGAAGCCGGGCACGAACGACTCCGGCAGCGCGACCAGCTGCGCGCCGCCGCGCCCGGCCTCGGCGATCAGCGCGCACGCCTTCTCGGTCGAGCCGGCGCGGTCGAGCCAGACGCTCGACTCCTGCACGGCGGCGGCGCGGAACGGCGGGGGCGTGGTCACGTGGTGCTCCTGTCGGCGATGGAACGATTGATCGCGAAGCCGCCCAGCTCGGCCTCCAGCAGCGCCGCGGCGGCGAGCGCGAGATCGTCGCGGAAGGCCGGCGCGGCGACCTGGACCGCCAGCGGCATGCCCGCCTCCTGCGCGACCGGCAGCGCCGCGCTCGGCAGGCCGGCGACGGCGTTGACGTGGACGTATTCGAACGCCGCGTAGGCGAGGTAGTCCTCCTGCGCGATGCCGGCCGGCGGCGTGCCGTGCAGCGGCGCCGGGCCGGCGACGACCGGGCTGATCACGACGTCGTACGCGGCGGCGGTCGCGCGCACCTGCGCGCGGAAGGCGTGGATCTCGCGCAGGAGGGCGAAGTACGCGCCGGCGGTCGTGCCGGACGCGCCGCGATCTGCGTCAGGCGAGCCACGGTCTGCGCCGGACACGCCGCGATCTGCGTCAGGCGAGCCACGGTCTGCGCCGGACGCGCCGCGATCTGCGTCAGGTGCGCCGGATGGGCCGGCCGCCGC
>DATIOB010000855.1:0-4590 GCA_035473605.1 Conexibacter sp. | reverse complement strand
CCTGCGCGTGACCGCCCACGCCGACGGCAGACGCTCGGCGGCCGCGACGATCGTCTTCACGATCGCGCGCTGACGCTCCGCGCGCGTCCACGACGCGCGAGCGCCGAGACGCTGCAGGCGCCGCCGCCGAGCGGTGTAGGCTCGCGCTCGTGACCATCGGAGGCAGTCTCTTCCTCATCATCGTCGGCGCGATCCTGCGCTTCGCCGTGACGGCGCAGGTCGCCGGCGTCGACCTGCAGACCGTCGGCCTGATCCTCATGATCGGCGGCGCGCTCGGCCTCGTCATCGGCCTCGCGCTGACCTTCGCGGCCAGCCGCAGAGCGTCGGCCGGCCCGCGGCAGCCCGGGCCGCCGACGTACTGAGCCGCAGCGCGCCCGCGAGGACGCGGAAGCTGCGGCCCGCGCTCTACCGCTCGTCCACCGGCCCCGGCAGCTCGCCGCCCGGACCGGGGTAGGAGATGCCGGTCTGCTCGCGGCGGGCGCGGAAGCGGGCGCGGGCGGCGGCGATCGAGTCGAGCGCGTCGGTGTGGGAGCGCCAGCCGCCGACGTCGACCCGCTTGCCCTCGAGATCCTTGTAGATCGCGATGAACTGGGCGATCTCGTTGCGCAGCAGTTGCGGCAGCTCGTCGAGCGTGTCGTAGCCGCCCCAGTTGGGATCGTGCAGCGGGACGCAGATGACCTTGTCGTCGATCCCCTGATCGTCGGCCATCTTGAAGAGGCCGACCGGCTTGACCGGGATCAGGCAGCCGGGGAAGGTCGGCTCGGAGAGGCAGACGAGCACGTCGAGCGGGTCACCGTCCTCGCCGAGCGTGCCGGGGAAGTAGCCGTAGTCGGCCGGGTAGGCGGCCGCGGTCATCAGCAGGCGGTCGAAGGTGAAGCCGCCCAGCAGCGGGTCGTACTCGTACTTGTTGCGCGTGCCCTTCGGGATCTCGACGACGGCGACGAGGCGGTCCTCATGCACCTGGACGGTCGCCGCCACGCCGCGGCAGACGATCTCCAGCTCGTGCCCGTCGGGATCGACCAGGGTCGTCGCGTAGGTCGGGTCGCCGTCGGCGGCTGCTGTGCTCAGCGTCGGCGGCACGTGAGCGAGCGGGGTGCCGCCGCCGCTTGGGGCGGGGAACGCCTCGGCGCCCGCGTGGCACTCCTCGACCTCGGCCCGTGACCGCGCCGCCAGCGCGATCCGCAGCGGCGCCGGCGGCGCCGCGCTCTGCGCCAGCTCGACGACGACCGCGTCGCCGCGGCCGAAGCGCGCGGAGGCGGCGCCGTCTCCGTCGCGCAGCTCGACGACTCCCAGCGGGGCGAGCGCGCTGGCGTAGAAGGCGCGGCTGCGCCCGAGGTCGCTCACGCCGAAGCGGAGCCGTTCGATCACGACGGTGCGGGCAGAGATCACCCTCCGGATATCGACCGCGCGGCGGCGAGCATGAGCGGCGGCGTCGGCGCGCCGTCCCGTGTCAGCGCTGTCCGCCACGGCGCGTCGGCGCTGCGCAGCCGGGTAGCTGGTCGTCATGACCGAGTTCGGCTACACGATGATGTGCGAGCAGTCGCGCCCCGACCAGCTCGTGCGCGACATCCGCCTCGCCGAGGAGGCGGGGTTCGACTTCTCCGTCATCAGCGACCACTACGCCCCGTGGCTGGAGGAGCAGGGCCACGCCGGCTACGCCTGGTCGATCCTCGGCGCCGCCGCGCAGGCGACTGAGCGGATCCCGCTGATGACCTATGTGACCTGCCCGACGCTGCGCTACCACCCGGCCGTCGTCGCGCAGAAGGCGGCGACGGTGCAGATCCTCTCCGACGGCCGCTTCCGGCTCGGGCTCGGATCCGGCGAGAACCTCAACGAGCACGTCGTCGGCAGGCGCTGGCCGGCCGTCGGCGTGCGCCACGAGCTGCTGAGCGAGGCGGTCGACGTGATCGCGGCGCTGCTCGACGGTGAGACCGTCAACCACCGCGGAACGCACTTCGACGTCGAGTCGGCCTACCTCTACGACCGCCACGACAGGCGGCCGCCGATCGGGATCGCGGTCTCCGGGCCCGACTCCTGCGCGCTCGCCGGCGCGAAGGCCGACCTGATGATCGCGACCGAGCCGAAGCCGGAGCTGGGCGAGCGGTTCGACGCCGCCGGCGGCGCGGGCAAGCCGCGCGTCGGCCAGGTCGCGATCTGCTGGGACCCGGACCGCGAGGCCGCGATCGCCCGCGCGCACGAGCAGTTCCGCTGGTTCGGGCTCGGCTGGCACGTCAACAGCGACCTGCCGACCCCGAAGGGCTTCGACGCCGCGACGCAGTTCGTGCGCCCCGACGACGTCGCCGACCAGCTCGCCTGCGGCCCCGACGTCGAGCAGCACGTCGAGAAGATCAAGCCGTTCGTCGAGGCCGGCTTCGACGAGATCGCGCTCGTCCAGATCGGCGGCGAGACGCAGGGAGCGTTCATCGACTGGGCGCAGCGCGAGCTGCTGCCCGCGCTGCGGAGGCTGTCGTGAGCGCCTGCGGCGGCTAGGCCTCGACGACGGCCTTGCCGCTCGCCGCCCACGCGTTCTGTCGCTCGCGCGGGCGGCCGATCACGACGTTCGTCCCGTCGTCGAGGATCGGCCGCTGCAGCAGCGCGGGGTGCTCGACGAGGATCGCGACGACCTCGTCGAGCGGCAGGCCGTCGGCGTCGAGGCCGAGGTCTCTGTATCTCTTGTCGCGCCGGATCAGCGTGTCGACCGGGTCGCCCTGGAGCCGCTCGGCGAGCGACCGCACCTCGGCCTCGGAGAGCCGCTCGGCGACGAGCAGGTACTTGCGCACGGTCACGTCGTGGCCGGCGGCGGTGAGCGCGTCGAGCGCGTGCACCGAGGTGGGGCAGTGGGGGTTGTGCATGAGGGTCAGCGTCACGGGGTGGATCCTAGGCGTAGGGGAGGCCGTTCACAGGCGCGCCAGCAGCTCGAGCGGGAACGGCGGCTGCGCCAGCGGCCACACCGCCAGCCGCGTCAGCAGCAACGGGTTGTCGTCGCCGGCGATGCGGTTGAGGTCGAGCGCTCCGCAGCCGCCGCAGCGGTGCACGAGCACCCATTCGCCGTCGCCGCGCACCGAGACGGCGATCGGCTCCATCGCCGCGCCGCAGTCGGCGGCGCGGTCGCCGGGCGTGGCGTCGTCGAGGTGCCGGCTCCAGAGGCAGCCGGGGCAGTGGTTGCGGTGGCTGGTGCCGGGTGCGTCTGCTGGGATGTCGAGGCCGCAGTGGCGGCATCGGAACGGGCGTGGCGCGCGGCGCGCGCCGCGCTGTCGCTGATCGCGCGACAAGGGGACCTCCGGATGAGATGTGCGGACGGAGCGTCGTGTCGCGCGCGTCTGGGGATCCGCTCAGGGATCCACGAGTCGTCGCCGCGTCAGGGCGGCGGCGGACCGGTCGGAGATCGGGTGGCGATCAGGCGGCCGGGAGCTGCGCGACGATGTCCGCACGGGCAGTCATCAGCGCTCGACCATATCGGACGGCTGCTGCTGCCGTGCCTTCCGCCCGCGCGCTGGCGCGGCGCTCAGCCCGCCGCGCGAGGGCCGTCGCGACGTCACCTGGCACGCCTCGGCGCCGGAGCGCGAGCGCCGCTGGAGTGCGCTCGGCGCGCGCTGCGCGCCCCGAAGGGCCTGTACGCGCGCGCCAGAGCGGGCGAGATCAAGGGCTGCACCGGCGTCGACGCACCGTACGAGCACCCCCGCTCGCCCCCGATCTGCACGCCCCGACCAGACCGTCTCGTCCACGTCCGTCCGTCCGGGCTCGTGGAGAGCGCCGTGTTGGCGCCGGTGACGTCGTTGGCGCCTTCGGAGTCGCGCACCGACAGCGAGGCGATCTGCTGGCCGGCGGTGAGCGGACGGTGCGGGGCCGTACGCGTTGACACGGCCGCGCCGATCGGAATGCCGACGCACCGGTTGCTATAACAGTTAAAGGCGATCGAAATTGGGATATATGCCCCCGTTGTCGCCGCTCGCACCGCTCCTGTGCCAACCGCCTCTCCCGACATCGCGCTCCGCACGACCGCTCTGCGGAAGGTCTTCCAGCGCGGGCGCACTGACGTCGTCGCGCTCGACGGCGTCGACCTCGCGGTCGCCCGCGGGCAGATCTTCGGCGTGCTCGGCACCAGCGGCGCGGGCAAGTCGACGCTGATCCGCTGCCTCAACGGGCTCGAGCGCCCCACCAGCGGCGCCGTCGAGGTCGACGGCGTCGACATCACCGCGCTCAGCCGCGCGGCGCTGCGCGCCCAGCGGCGCAGAATCGGCATGGTCTTCCAGCAGTTCAACCTGCTCAACTCGCGCAGCGCGCTGCAGAACGTCGCGCTGCCGCTGGAGATCGTCGGGATCTCGCGGCGGGAGCGGCGCGAGCGGGCGCTGAAGCTGCTCGATCTCGTCGGGCTCGCCGACCACGCCGACGCGCATCCCGCGCAGCTCTCCGGCGGGCAGAAGCAGCGCGTCGGGATCGCCCGCGCGCTCGCCGCCGAGCCGACCGTGCTGCTCTCCGACGAGGCGACCTCCGCGCTCGACGAGCAGACCGCCGGCTCGGTGCTCGACCTGCTCAGCGACCTCAACAGACGGCTCGGCCTGACGATCGTGCTCGTCACCCACCAGCTCG
>DATIOB010000854.1:0-7233 GCA_035473605.1 Conexibacter sp. | reverse complement strand
CGCTGCGGCGGCCGAGCTGCTCGATCTGCTCGCGCAGCTCGTCGTGCCCGCCCTCGGCCTGCGCCAGCCGCTCCTCGATCGTCTCGGCCTCGCCGTCGAGCCGCGCGGCGGCGTGCAGCAGCGCGCCCGCCAGCGCCAGCGCGGCCTCGCGCCGCTCGGCGCGCGCGTCGGCGACGCCGCGCTCCTGCTTCTCGACGCGCTCGGCCAGCCCCGCCAGCTCGCCCTCGCTCTCGGCGAGCGCGATCAGCGTCTCGACGAGCTGCCAGGCGGAGTGCTCGGCGTCGGCGGCGCGGGCGGCGTCGGCCGCTCTGCGGACGGCCTGCTCGGCAGCGTCGGAGAGCAGCCGCTCGGTGCGGGCGCGCACGAGCTTCGTCTCGCCGTCGAGGTCGCGCTCCTGCGCATCGAGCTGACGGCGGTGCTGTTCCAGCGGCTCGCGCTGCTCGGTCAGCCGCTCCAGTCGCGCCGCGCCGGCGGCGATCGCGGCGTCGAGCACGCCGGCGAGCTGCTGCTGACCGGCCTGCGCCCGCTGCTGCTCGGCGACCGCCTCCTCGCCGTCGGCATGGGCGCCGGCGAGCTGCTGCAGCAGTTGCGCGACGTCACGGCAGAAGTCGGCCTCGGAGGCGAGCGACTCGCGCCGCGAGAGCTGCTCGGCGTGCGTCTGGACCTGCTTCTGCAGCTTCGCGAGCGGCTCGTCCTCCAGCACCATCTGCAACACGAAGCGCGCGAACGACTCGGGCGAGTTGAAGCGCAGCTCGTCGTCGTCGCCGCCCTCGCTGCGGTTGAGGCGCGCCTGGTAGCGCAGGATCGCGGGATCGATCCCGGCCTCCAGGAGCGCGTCCTCCCAGCCTCTGACGCCGGCGACGGTGCGGAACTGCAGCGCCGGCTGCTGCTGGCCGAGCGCCTCCAGCGACTTGACGAGGCCGGCGCGCGTGCGGCGCCGTCTGCCGTCGCGCAGCGGCAGCGAGTCGAGCGTCAGCGCGCCTTCGACCGGCTCGAAGATCCAGCGCGTCTCCTCGCCGTCGCCGCGCTCGAAGCTGTGGCCGGTGACGAGCAGACGGTCGTCGTCGCGGTTCTCCCACTCGATCGCGACCGTCGCGCATTCGTCGGCGAGCACGAGCGGGCGGGCGTTGCGCTGCTGCTCTGCCGTCTTGGTGCCGTCGGTGCGGCGGGGCAGAAGCGCCTTGAAGAGCAGGTACAGCAGCAGCGACTTGCCGCCGCCGTTGCGCAGCAGCACGACGGCGTTGGGGGCCGCGCGGCCGTCGGCGACGAACGACAGCGTGACGTCGTCGTAGCGCGCGTCGGTCGGCCCGGCCGCCTCCAGCCGGGCGCGTCGCATCCGCCAGTTCACGGGGTCTGCTCCTCGGCGACGTCCGCCACCTGCGTCCACGCCAGCGAGCCGACCAGCTCGCGCGCCATCGCCTGCATCCGCCGCGTCGAGGCGTACGTCTCGCCCTTGACGATCGTGCGCAGCAGCCCCTGCTCGGCGAGCAGGTCGAGGCAGCGCACGACGACCTGGCGCGTGCCGACCTCGCGCTCGCGGCCGTCGGCGCCCTTCTTCGAGTTCGAGGTCTGGCGCCAGACGGTCCAGGCGCGGGCGAGGTCGGGCTCGTCGATCGGCGGGTCCAGCTCCTCGCCGGCCGCGCGCGCCTCCGCGTCGAGCCGCGCCGAGACGTCGCGCACGAGCCGGTCGACGTCATCGACGTCGCGCCGCCGCAGCCGCTCGTTCGTGTCCTCCAGATCCTCCGGGCGGGGGAAGAAGGCGACGAAGCTGGCGACCATCGCGCAGGCGAGCAGCATCCGTCTCTGCACGCCGGTCGTCTGCCGCGGGAAGAAGTCGGCCAGGCGCATGCGGAAGGGCGAGTCGAGGCCGGCGCTCGTCAGCAGCAGCCCGCCCTGCTGGGAGGCGTGCACGAGCCGCAGCCCGAGTCCGTCGATCGTCGCGTCGGTCGCGGCGCGCAGCGGCGGCTCGGCGAGGTAGCGCCCGACGAGCGCGGCGTGCTCCTCGCTCAAGGGCCCGCTGCGGGCGTTCAGCGACATCCGCACGAGCAGCCCGGCGTCGGCGGAGGTTTCGGCGACGGCGCTCATGCGGCGGCCTCCACGAGGTCGGGCTCTCCGGTGCGCGCCGCATCCGCGTCCGCCAGCCGCTCTGCGTCGCGGGCGTCGGCTTCCGCATCGGCGTCCGGCTCGGTCAACTCCACCCGCTGCAGCAGCAGCCCGGGCGAGGTGAGCGCGTCGTCGCCGTCGGCCGGCACGGCCAGCAGCGCGCTGCGGATCCCCTGGCCGTGCAGCGTCCCCAGCTCCGGCGAGCGGTGCGCGAGCGCCAGCAGCGCGAGCGCGTGCGCGGCGGCCGGGTCCTCGGCGCGCGCGGCCAGCGTCGCGAGCGCGACCGGCTCGGAGCCGACCTGCTCCAGCAGCGCGCCCGCGGCCGCGACCTGCGACGAGGTGAACAGCAGCGGCTCGCGATCGGGCGTCAGCTCGACGGCGGCGACCTCGCGGCCGTGCTCGGCCGGCGCGTGCGGCTCGACGGCGAGCAGGTCGATGCCGGCCCACTCGCTCAGCAGCCGCGGCGCGCGCGCCCCGAGCGCCAGCTCGACCAGCTCGACGAGCGCGTCGGCGGCGCCGCACTGGCGCGCGAGGACGTCGGTGAGGACGTCGTTGACGGGGTGGGCGTAGGCGCGGCGCGTGCGCGGCTGGAGGTGCTGGCGCTGCTGCTCGAGCAGGAAGGTGTCACGCGCCTCGGCGATCACCTGCTGCAGCGACTGGTGGCGGTCGAGGCACTCGTCGAGCAGCTCGATCGTCCGCGGGATCCAGCGGAAGTCGTCCTCCTCGGCGCGGTCGGTCGCGGAGTCGATCAGCTGCTTGAGCCGCTCCTCGACGCGGATCCGGTCGACGATGTGGTCCAGCGCGGCGGACAGACGGGGGGAGACGGTCGAGGACCAGTGCTCGCTGCGGAGGTCGCGCTCGGCCTCGCGCAGGTCGTCGCGGACCTGCTCCATGAAGCGGATCGACTGCATCCGGCTGTCGCGCGCGGCGAGGTAGGCGTCGTCGTGGCGGCCGCGCTTGATCAGGTGCTCGAGCCGGGCTTCCGCCGCGTGCTGGGCGGAGTCGATGTCGAGGTCGAGCGCGTCGACCAGCACGTTGATCGCCTGGTCGCGGGCGCGCAGGTGGTGCAGGCCGGACTGCTCGGTCTCGTAGAGCAGGAAGACGCGGTGGGTGCGGTGGACGGCGCTGCCGTCGGCGCCGACGTCGAGCCACTGCGCGTCCTGCTCGTCGGTCAGCTGGCGCAGCAGCCATTCGGCGACGTGACGGTGGTCGTCGTCGCTGCCGGCGGGGTGCTGCCGCGCCGCCTGCGCGGCGACCTCGGCGCGCGCCTGCTCCCACGTCGCGCCCGACTCCAGGTCCATCCGCACCGCGACCGCGTCGATCGCGTGCAGGCACAGCTCCGGCGCGCGGTAGGGCCGCAGCCGCTCGTCCTGCGAGCGCTGCCGCGCCTCCTCGATGTGCCCGATGCGGGCGGCGTACAGCAGCGCCCGCGAGCGCCGCCCGACGGCCTCGTCGAGCGCGCCGCCGAGGGCGCTGGGAAGGGAAACGGGCACGGCTGTCGACGGGACCTGGGACATGAAGGCCGAGCACGATAGCCACCCCCGCGGGCGGACTGTTTTTGCCTGCTCAGGGGGTGGGGTGCGACGCGGCGGGCACGTAAGCGGTGCCACGTCCGGTCGCTTTCGCGCCGTCGGCGAGCCGCAGCTCACCGTCCTGCACCGCACGTCTGAGGATCTGACTCGCGCGCGGCTGATTGACGCCCAACAGGTCCTGGACGTCACGATTGCGCACGCTGCCCTGCTGCACGGCGAGCTGGGCAACGAGCAGCACCGACTCCTCTATCGGGCGGCTGTAGTACGGCAGCACCGAGCCCAGTGCCGTGCGGACCCTGTCCGCGAGTCGCCATGCCGGCATGCCTCCGGGACGCGGTTCGGCCGTCTTCGTCAGCAGTCCCTCTGCCGTAGCACGCAGAAGGAACGCCTCCAGCTCGTCGTCGCCCTCGCGCACGCGCCGGGCGAGATCGTCGCGCGTGATCGACGCGGCTGAGCGCAGCAGATCGATCGCGATCGCCGCGCGCGCGTCGTCGCGCATCGTCGGCGGGAGGGCGTTGTGGACGGCGAGCACCGATGCGTTCGGCTCGCCGCCGACGAGCGCGACCCGCACCCCGCCGTCACGCTCCTCGAACGCCGGAGGCGGATGCCCGAGCCGAATCTGCTCGATGTACATCCGGTCGACGCCCGTCCCCTCGCGCTCCGCGAGCCGCAGCGAGCGCAGCGCGTCGCCGAGCACGCGATTGCGCGTCTGCGACCGCGAGGTCAGCAGCGTGTCGAGGGTCACCCCGCCGTAGAGGCCGCCGGGGGAGGAGATGACGAGCCGGTCGGTCGTCTGCTCGACGACGATCGGCTCGGGGCGGTTCCAATCGCGGTGCATGATCGCATTGACGAGCGCCTCTCGCGCCGCCGGCGCCGGCACTGCGCCGACGACGCCGAGCACGGCCTGCGAGAACGCGAGCCGGAAGGTTGTCGTCTGCGCATCGAGCGTGTCGAGCGTGCGCTGAAGCTCCTCCGCCAGTCCGCGCCCGCTCAGCTCCACGCGATGGGCGGCCGCGGCGCTCGCAGCATGACGCCCGAGATAGACGATGCGTGGATCGGAGCCGGCACAGGTGAGCAGAGCGCCCGCGTTCGTCAGCGTTCCGTCGTCGCGCAGCAGTTGCAGCCGGCGCAGCAGGTCGGTGTCGTCGAGGTCGGCGAGCCTGAGGCGATCGTCCTCTCCGCTGTCGCGGAGCAGATCCCGCAGGACCGCGACCGCGGCCGGCCGGGCGGCGGATACCGGTCGGCCGCTCGGCATCGCCGACCAGTCGTAGCTCGTCCGCGCTTGGGCCCAAGCGAACAGCTCGGCGACGGTCGTCATGTCGTGGCAATCGGTGCCGACGCGGCGCGGGGTGCGTCGGCCGCCGTTCTTCGAGACGGTCGCGACATGCGGCTCGCTGTCGCCGTTGCGACCGACGCGAACGAGCAGCAGCCGAGCCTCCGGTTCGTCGAGCGCGTCGATCGCGACCGTCAGCGGTGGCTGCGTCAGCTGCCGGATTCGCCCACGCAGCCACGCCGGATCGAGCGCGGTTCCGACGAAGGCGGCCGCCCCGCCGAGCTTGTCGTCGATCCCGACGAGCAGTGCGCCGCCGTCGTGGTTGGCGAGGCAGGCGGCGCTCTCGGCGAGGAGACGGGCTGCGGCGTCGTCTCTTCTTACACCGGGGACCTTGCCGCCGCGTCTGTCGCGCGTCGAGGGATCGAGCTTGCAGTCGAGCGTCTCGCTCTCGACATGGTCGCCAGACGCGCCGGCGCGCAGCCGGGCGAGCGCATCATGCGCTTCGATGATGCGGGAATCGTCGACGGTCAAGGAAACGTCATCGGTCCAGGTAAAAAACTTATTACGCCTGGAACTTATCAGGGCTAATAAGTTTCTACCTGGACGTAATAAGTTCCGCGTCGGCGATGCGGCGGCCTCACCCGCTCGCCGCCGCGCTAGCACCCGCCGCCGCGGCACCGCCGGCGGCGGCGCTCTCGCGCTGGGAGAGGAGGGCGAGGTGGGCGCCGAGCAGCAGGAGCAGCGGGGCGTCGGGGGAGAGGCGGCCGTCGTCGGTCAGCTCGAAGCGGCCCTTCAGCTCGCCGAGGCCCGCGCCGGCGGTGAAGGCGGCCAGCTCACGGCCGCCGGCGCTCCAGCTCCAGCGAGGCTTGAAGAACCCGCGCGCGTGCAGCTCGTAGTCGCGCTCGCTCAGCTCCAGCAGGCCGCCGCGGCCGCCGAGGCCGCCGCCGCTGTAGCACCCCAGCTCCAGCCCGTCGTCGATCCCGGCGAGGACACGCACGCTGCGGCGCAGGAAGCCGCGCGGGCGCTCGAAGCGCCAGCTGTGGTCGGCGACGGTCGCGACCGAGCCGCCCGACCAGAGCGAGACGTCGAGCGTGCCGATCGTCTCCTCGCCGGCGCGCAGCTCGTGCACGCCCGACTTCCACGACGGCTTGTGCAGCGTCAGCGGAAGGTCGGCGACCTGGCTGAGCGGGCGCATCTCAGCCCTCTTCCCCGCCGCCGCCCTCCAGCAACGCCTTCTGCTCGACGATCTTGCGCGCGACCTCGACCAGTCTCAGGTTGCGGTCGCGGGCGGTCCGCTGGATGCGGCGGAAGGCCTCCGGCTCGCTGATCCCGGTCGCCGCGATCAGCAGCCCCTTCGCCTGCTCGATCGTCTTGCGGTCCTCCAGCGCCTGCTGCGCCTTCGAGACCTCGGCCTCGAGCGCGCGGAACTCCTGGTGGCGGCTGGCGGCGAGGCGGATCCCGGCGTCGAGCGCGCGGTCGTCGATCGGCTTCGTCAGGTAGGCGCTGACGCCGCTGGCGATCGAGCGCTCGATCAGGTCGGGGTCGTCGACGCCGGTGATCACGACGATCGGCCGCCGCAGCCCCTCGTCGGCGAGCGTGCGTGCCGCCGCGAGCCCGTCGAGCCGCGGCATGTCGACGTCGAAGAGGTAGAGGTCCGGCGGGTCGGCGCGCGCCAGCTCGACCGCGTGCTGGCCGTCGGCGGCCGGCCCGAGCGGCTCGTGGCCGAGCGCCTTCAGGCGGGTGGTCAGGCCGATCGCGATGACCGGGTCGTCTTCAGCGATCAGGATCCGCATCGCCGACATTGAAGCGCAGGACGGCGCTGGTGGTGCCGTCGGGCTGGGTCGAGAGGTCGAAGTCGCCGTGCAGGCCGCGCTCGGCGATCTGCCGCACGAGCGTCAGGCCGAGGCCGCTGCTGGCGCCGTTTGCGCGGGGCGTGCCGGGGGTCGCGCCCGCCGTGCCTGGCGCCGCGCCGCCCGCCGCGCCGCCGCCCGCACCCGTCGCGCCCACGCCGGTGCGCCCGCCGTCGCGCACCTCCAGGCGAACCGCGCCGTCGTCGCCGCTCGCCAGCACGACCGTGACCGGCGCGCGGCCGTGGCGCAGCGCGTTGGCGATCAGCTCGTTGGCGATCACCCCGAGCTGCTGCGCGCGGGCCGCCTCCAGCCGCAGCTCGTCGGAGACGACGACGACCTCCTCGCCCGGCGCGGCGAGCGCCTCGACGACGGTCTTCAGCAGCCTGTCGCTGGCGACCATGCCGCCGCGCTCGCCCGCGAGCAGGTGGTGGACGGCGGCGATCGAGCGGATCCGCGCGGCGGTCGCGTCGAAGGC
>DATIOB010000853.1:0-10212 GCA_035473605.1 Conexibacter sp. | reverse complement strand
GCGCGGTGGGTCTCCAGGCCCTCGTAGTTCTCGGTGATCCGCCGCAGCGCGACGCCGCGCCAGTTGTCCAGACGGGCGCGCAGCTTGACCGCGCCCTCCTCCGGGTCGGGCTCGGACAGCTCGCCGACGCCCTCGATCCGTGGCAGCGTGTAGCCCCAGAAGCCGACCAGCCAGCGACGGCAGTACTGCAGCGCCTGGTCGGTCCAGGTCAGCACGTTGGTCGGCGCCGCCGCGTAGAGGACGGCGAGCCGGACCGTGTCGGCGCCGGCGCGCGCGAGCAGCTCGTCGGGGTCGACGACGTTGCCGAGGTGCTTGCTCATCTTGCGGCCGTCGAGGTTGACCATCTCGTGCATCAGCACGCGCTCGTGCGGCTCGCCCTGCTCGATGTGCGGCAGCACGCCGACGTCGCGCAGCACCTTCGCCGTCATCCGCTGGTCGAACATCGAGCCGCCGCCGTCGGCGCCCCAGATCACCTGGTGGACCGGCAGCCACCGTCTCAGCTCTTCGTTGTCGAACATCGCACCCTCGCGTCTGTCCGCGGGGACGCTGAAGGGCAGCCACTGCCAGAGGCCGTCGACGTGGCAGTCGAGCGTGTCGGTCTCGCGCCGGGCCGCGCCGCCGCACTGCGGGCAGGTCGCGGTGACGAAGTCCTCGCGCTGGGCCAGCACGTTGCCCTCGCCGGTCGGGCGCAGGTCGTCGGGCAGCCGCACCGGCAGCTGCTCCTCGGGCACCGGCACCATGCCGCAGTCGTCGCAGTGGACGAGCGGGATCGGCGCGCCCCAGGCGCGCTGGCGCGAGATCGGGAAGTCGCGCGCCTTGTAGCGCGCGGACTCGCGCACGCGCGGCGGGCCGGGCGGCAGCTTCCACGCGAACAGCGACGAGCCTCTCGACAGGCGCTTGGCGATCGCCGCGTCGGTGCGGTCGATCGACGGGACCCCGAGCACCGCGGTGCGGCCGAAGCGGGAGTCGACCGCCGGCGTGACGATGACGGGCAGCGGATCTCTGTAGCCGGGGATCCCGAGCGTGCGGCCGCTGTCGACGACCGGCACGTTGTCGGCGCCGCGCTCGTCGCGGGCGATGCCGCCGCTGCGGATCCGCGCGACCTGCGCGCGCACCTCGTCGTCGAGGATCCAGGCGTCGATCTCCGGGTGGCTCGGCGACATCGCGACGAACTCGGCCTGCTCGACCGCGTCGGCGTGCGGCGTGAAGACGGTCAGCTGGGTGCCGTCGAGCGTCGCGCCGTCCAGCTCGACCCCGTCGACGCGGCCGAGCATCGTGCGCTGCGCGCCGACCGCGGCCGGGTTCCAGCCGCCGAGCAGTTCCATGCCGCGCTCGTTCTCCTCGAGGTAGCGGCTGATGCCGAGGTACCACTGCGAGCGCTCGACCAGGCGCGTCGGCTCGTGACATCGCCAGCAGGCGCCGTCCTCGACCTGCAGGCTGGCGAGCACGGTCTTGCAGTTGTCGCACCAGTCGACCTGGCCCTCGGCGTGATAGACGAGGCCCTCTCTCAGCAGCAGCAGGAACAGCCACTGCGTCCACTTGTAGAGCTCGGGCTCGCTCGTGATCCACTCGCGCTCCCAGTCGAACGAGTAGCCGAGGCGGTCGAACTGCTCGCGCATCCGCGCGCGGCACTGCTGGACCCACTCATTCGGCGTCAGCTGGTTCTTGATCGCGCCGATCTCGGTCGGCAGCCCGAACGCGTCGAAGCCGATCGAGAACAGCACGGTGCGGCCGCGCGTGCGCAGGAAGCGCGCGTACGCGTCACTTATCGAGTAGCTGCGAATGTGGCCCATGTGCGCGCTGCCCGACGTGAAGGGGCAGGCGGCGAAGATGTAGGCCGGACGCTCGCCCTCGCTCGGCGGCGGCGTGCGAAACGCCTCCGCATCGCGCCATACCTCTTGCCATCGCGCTTCGATCGCCGCCGGCGTGTACTCCGGCGTGACGCTCTGTGAGGCCATCATCCCCCCAATTTCGGCCGTGCTGGAAAGGCAGCCGACTCAATCATTCATCACCGCGCGCCCAATGTTCATCAGGTTGATGAAGTGATCTTCGGCTTTCTGAACTACGTAACTCAGATTTACGAACTGCCAATGCGCCCGACGGGATTCGAACCCGCATCTTCCAGGCCCTAAACCTGGAGCTCTTGGGCAAACTGTTCGACGATGTGCGCCCAGACGAGGGCCGCTTGCGCGGCATCAGCCACCGAAACGGGGAAGATTTGGTCTCGATCCCTTCGGCTTGAAGGCTGGCGCCCGCCTTTACGCACGGGTCTATTGAGTTCACCGTTGACCAGTTGAGCTACGGACGCTCGTCTGCTGCAACGTGAGCCGCACCGTGTCCCCCGGACGGCTCGGAGCGAGTATAGGCAGGCCGCTTCATGGAAGTCAATTAGAGAACTGTTCCCCTGCGGACACGCCTCGTTCGGACTCGGAAACACCTTCGTCTTGCAACGGTCTGGAGTGGCCTGTAGGCTGGCCCAAGCCGCACTCGAAAGGGGAATTCGAGCGGCCTGTCCATCCGTGGTGGCACGAGCGCCCGCGGGCGTCGCCGGGGGAATTAACCATGTCATCGTTCACTTCCACGAGTGCGGGGGTGCGCGCGTCGCTGCGCCTGCGCCCGACCGTTCGCGTCTTCGAACTGCACGGCCCCGGGGCCGTCCACGTCGCGCATCGCGCGCTGCCGCCGCAGGGCGCGCTGCTGCGCGTCGAGACGACGGGCGTCTGCGGGACCGACCATCACATCTGGGCCGGCAAGATCGACGTGCCGCTGCCGCAGCTGCTCGGCCACGAGGTGATCGGCCGGATCGAGCGCCTGCCCGACGGGCACGGCCTCGTCGCCGACGCGCCGCTGACGGCCGGCGACCGCGTGCTGATCGCCCCGGGCGTGCCGTGCGGCGGCTGCGACGGCTGTCAGCGCGACGGCCGCTGTCTCGACCGCCCCTGCTACGGCCTGACGATGACCGGCGACGGTCTCACCGGCGGCTTCGCCCCGTACATGTCGCTGCTGCCGGGCACGCGCCTCTTCCCGGTGCCGGAGGCGCTCGCGGCCGAGCGCGTCGTCTTCGCCGAGCCGCTGGCGTGCGTGCTGAGCGCGCTGCGCAAGGGCTTCGGGCCGCGCTACGTCCCGGCCGGCCTCGACGGGCTGGTGCTCGGCTTCGGCGTGATCGGCCTCTGCTCGGCGATCGCGATCGACGCCTCCGGGGGCAGCGCGACGGTCGTCGAGTACGACCCGACGCGCCGCGAGCTCGCCAGCGATCTGGGCTTCAGCGCCGTCGCGAGCGTCGAGGAGGCCGCCGAGCTTGCGCAGGCGCGCGGCGGCTTCCCGCTGGTCGTCGACGCCGCCGGCACGCCGGCCGCGTTCAAGAGCGGCCTCGAGCTGCTCGGCTGGGGCGGCACGCTGATCGAGATCGGCAACTTCGCCGACCTCGGCGAGATCGCGATCAAGCCGAGCGACATCTGCCTGCGCGACCTGCGCGTCGTCGGCAGCGGGGAGACCTTCTACGAGGACTTCGCACCCGCGATCGCGCTCGTCGGCTCGACCGCGGTCGACCTCGGCCGCGCGATCACCGACGTCCACCGCTTTGACACGGTCGCCAATCCGAGCGACCTCTTCACCGTCCGCGCAGCAGGAAAGGCGATGGTCACGTTCACATGAGCACGGCATTCGGCAACGGCCAGGGTCCCGCCCGCCCGATAGGCGCGCAGGTCCTCCTGCTGACCCCCTTCACCGACGACGGCACGGTCGACGAGCGCTCGCTCGCCTCGCTCGTCGACTACGTGATCGACGGCGGCGTCGACGGGATCATCGGGCTCGGCACGACCGGCGAGTTCTTCACGATGTCGGTCGACGAGCAGGCCCAGCTGATGACGACGCTGTCGAAGGTCGTCGCCGGCCGGCTCCCGATCACCTTCGGCGTCGGCAACAGCGCCACCAGTGTCTCGATCGCGCTCGCCAAGCACGCGCAGGCGCTCGGCGGCGAGGGCGTGATGCTGCAGCCGCCGTACTACTTCGACCACACGGCGGCCTCGGTCGAGGCCCACTTCGCCGCCGTCGCGAACGCGATCGACCTGCCGGTGATGCCCTACGACGGCGGCGGCGGGATCGAGCTGAGCGTCGAGCGGGTGCGGCGGCTGCACGAGCAGTCGGCCAACGTCCGCTATGTGAAGATGTCGATCGTCGATCCGGCGAAGGTCGCCGCGATGCGCGAGGGCGCGCCCGGCGTGGAGGTGCTCGTCGGCGACGAGAACATGCTGCTGATGGGGCTGCGCCACGGCGCGATCGGCTCGTCGGTCGGCTGGAGCAACGTCGACCCGAGCGCGATCTCGCGCGTGCACCGCGCCTTCGAGGGCGGCGACCTGGAAGGCGCGCGGACGGTCCTGCTGCGCGAGGTCGTGCCGGCCGTCTCGCCCTGCATCACCGCGAAGAACGGCTGGATCCGCTCGTACAAGGAGATCCTCTTCGCCAAGGGCGTGATCGCCTCGCCGGCGACGCGGCTGCCGTTGACGCCGCTGGACCCGATCCGCAGAGAAGAGGTCCTGGCCGCGATGCGCGAGCTGGCGATCGTCTGATGAGCCGCTGCCGCCTCGCTCTATTCGACTTGGACGGCGTCCTGGTCGATTCGCGGGACGCAATGCAAGAGGCGTGGGAGGCGGTCCAGCGCGACCTCGGCGTGACGGTCGGCTTCGCCTCCTACTTCGCCGAGATCGGCCGGCCGTTCGCCGACATCATGGAGCGGCTCGGACTGACCGACCAGGCCGCGGAGATCGAGCGCGTCTACCGCGCGACCGCGCTGCGGACCGCGCCGCGCGTGCCGGCCTTCCCCGGTGTCGAGGAGGCGCTCGCGACGCTCGCGATCGCCGGTGTCAAGCTCGGCGTCGTGACCTCGAAGGCGCGGCCGCAGACCTACTGGACGCTGTCGCAGTTCGAGGTCCCGTTCGAGACCGTGCAGACGCCCGAGTCGCGCCATCCCGGCAAGCCGTCGCCGTGGCCGCTGCTGATCGCCGCCAGAGAGGCGCGCATCGACGTCGAGGAGACCGTCTTCATAGGCGACATGGACGTCGACTGCGCCGCCGCCAAGCACGCCGGCATGCGCTTCCTCCACGCCGCCTGGGGCTACGGCCCCCGCCCGGCCGGCGCCGAGCAGCTGCACGAGCCGTCGGAGATCGCCGGCCTCGTGCGCCGCGACCTCCCGGCCGCGGCGTAGCCGCCCTCACCGCTGCACCGGCGCCTCGCCGCGCTCGGCGGCGGCCAGCTCTCCAGCGTGGGCGCGCACGATTCGCTCGAAGCCGCTGCGGATCTCCGCGTCCGGCAGGTCGAGCGACGCCGGCACCCGCTCCGTCAGGGCGATCCCATCGCCGCCGCCTTCCCTCCACGCCGCCACCCCGACCGGCCGGCTGACGCCGTCGAGCGAGTAGCGCACGACCGCCTCGCCGCGATCGGCGCACAGCACGAGCCCGATCGTCGGTGCGTGGCCGGGGCCGCGCATGCGGTCGTCGACGACGGCGACGTAGAAGGCGATCTGGCCCGCGTCCGCCGGGCGAAAGCGTTCGATCTTGAGGTCGATGACGACATAGCGGCTCGTGGGGATGTGGAAGAAGAGCAGGTCGAGCACGAACTCCTCGCCGTCGACCAAGAGCCCGACCTGGCTGCCGACGAAGGCGAATCCCGCGCCCAGCTCGAGCAGGAAGCTGCGGACCTCGGCGAGCAGCGCGCGTTCGAGGTCTCGTTCTCTCGCCGGTTCGCGCAGGTCGAGGAAGTCGAAGGTGTACGGATCGCGCGTGAGCTGCTGAAGCGCGTCGGCGTCCGGCTCGGGGAGCGTCGCGGCGAAGTTCGTCAGCGCCCGACCTTCGCGTTCGTGCAGCCTGCTCCCGATCCGTGCCTCCAGCACCGCGCGCGTCCAGCCGTGCGCGATCGCGCGCTCGGCGTAGAAGACGCGCGTCTCACGGTCCGCGAGGCGGTCGAGTAACGCCCGGTTGTGGCCCCACGGCAATTTGGCCACAAGGCGTGGCAAGATTGCATCGTCAGGCCATTCACGGGCGAGATCGCGCATGTACTGGAGGTTCCGCGCGCTCAGACCCCGCATCTCGGGGAAGCTCTGCCGCAGGTCGGCCGACAGCCGCGAGATCACCTTCGCACCCCACCCCTCCCGCTCCTGGCGCGCGAGGATCTCGCGCCCCATCCGCCAGTACATCTCCGTCATCTCGGCGTTGGCTGCGAGCACGGCTCGCGTGCGCGCAGACGAGATCTCACGCTTGAGGTCTCCCAGCAGCTGCTCGTAGGCAGCGGGATCGAGCGATTCGGTCGTCATGGCCGGCGACCATGCGACCCGCGATCCGCGCGATCTACCGCATAGGTGTGGAATGTTGCGAAGGCGCGACGAAGATGTGGCAGATCACTTCAGATACCTGTGCTCTTCACCCCTCCACCGGCGCCTCGCCGCGATCGGCGGCGGCGCGGGCGGCTGCTGGGGCGAGCTTGGCGGCGAGGGCGGGGTCGGGGCCGTCCTGCAGGCGGGCGGCGGAGGCGGGGCCGTGGAGGGCGGGGTTGCGGGGGTCGCGGCCGCGGCGGCGGGCAATCGCGGCCAGCGGCGGGAAGATGGCGCGCTGGAGCGGCTCGGGCGGCGCGGCGAAGCGGATCACGTCGCGGTACTCGTGCGCGATCGCGGCGCCCCACAGCAGACCGGGCATGCCGCCGCGTCTGGTGCGGCCGGTGTTGGCGAGCGCGAAGAGCGTCTCGATCATCTCGATGAAGCGGCGCGCGGGCTCGACGTGGACGCGCACCAGCGCGACGTCGTCGCCGGCGTTCCACCAGTCGTGCACGACGCCGGCCGGGATGTCGACGGCGGTGCCTGGTCCGCCCTCCTGCCTGCGCCCGTCGATCGCGAAGCCGACCAGCCCTTCGACGACCTCGAACCGCTCGACGATGTGGGGATGGACGTGCGCGCCGACGACGGCCGCGCCGGGGCGCAGCCACAGCTCGGCTTCCAGCCGGTCGCCCTGCCCGTCGTCGGGGGTCACGATCCCGCGCGCGACCTCGCCGGTCTCCACGTTGTGGAACCACTCGCCGCTCATCGTCATCGCGCTGCGCTCCTCTGCGTCGCCGGGTCTCTGCACCGACCCAGCATCCGCCGCGCCCGCCGCCCCCGCCATCGGGGCGATCCCGTGCCGACCCCCGAACGCGCCAACTGCGCCCCGCGCCCGGTCGCGCATGGCGACAGAGGGGCGCGGGTAGCGCTGGACCATGTTAATCGCAGGCATCATCGCCATCTGCATCGTCCTGTTGGTGCTGGCATTTCTGTTGCCGCGTCTCTCACGCCACCCGCAGCGCGGCGTCGACGCGACACTCGGTGCCGGCCAGAAGGGCGCGAGCGCAGCGCCGGGCAAGCTCGGCCACTGGCTCCAGAAGCCGTTCCAGTCGTCGCGCAAGGCGACCAACAAGAGCGCCTCCGCCGGCCGTCAGGGCCGCGGCAAGCTGCCGTTGTAGCAACCGGCGCTCGACCTGCCCCGCCGCCGCCCGTTCAGGCGGCGGCGAGCAGCGCCTCGCGGTGCGCCGCGAGGAAGTCGGCGACCGAGGTCGGCGGACGGCCGGTCAGCCGCTGCACCACGTCGGTCTGCGTCTCCAGCAGGCCGGTCCGGATCGCGATCCCGAACCCGGTGTAGACCGGCGCGAACGCTTCCGGCACGCCGGAGGCGACCAGTCCGGCGGTGAACGCCGCGTCATCGACGGCGACGACCTCGACCGGCCGTCCGCTCGCGGCCGACAGCGCGGCGGCGAGGTCGACCTGGCTGACCAGCGCCGGCCCCGTCACGTCGTAGGTCGCGTTCTCGTGGCCGCTGCCGGTCAGCACCGCCGCGGCGGCCGCGGCGCAGTCCTCGCGCGTGACGTAGGCGGCGAGACCGTCGCCGACGTTGGTGACGAGCTGGCCGGAGGCGATCGCGTGACCGCCGCTGGCGAGCTGAAGGTCGGTGTAGAGCGAGTTGCGCAGCAGCGTCCAGGTCAGGCCGCTGGCTCTCAGCGCCTGCTCGGTCGCGAAGTGGTCGGCGGCGAGCGGGCCGGTCGGGTGGTCGCCCTCCGGGCGCGGCAGCGACGTGTAGACGACGTGCGCGACGCCGGCTGCCTTGGCCGCCTCGATCGCCGCCGTGTGCTGGGCGGCGCGGCGGCCGACCGCGTCGGTCGAGATCAGCAGCAGCCGATCGACACCGGCGAAAGCGGCGGCAAGCGTCTCGGGCGCGTCGAAGTCGCCCGCGCGCGTCTGCACGCCACGTTCGGCGAAGTCGGCCAGCTTCGAGGGGTCGCGGCTGACGAGCACGAGCTGCTCGGGCGCGACCGCTTCGAGCGCGAACTCGGCGGCTCGGCGGCCGAGCGCGCCGCTGGCTCCCGCGATGGCGATGGTGGTCATGGTCGTTCGTGCTCCCTAGTTCCTATTTGATACTGACCACATCTTCCGTCACCATGTGGAGTCATGCAAGACGGCACTTTCCTGTCCGCCGGTGACACGGCGGTAACCGACCCCGCCGACGCGCTCGTCCCCGGCACCCCCGCGGGCGCCATCGCGGCGCTGCTCGAAGGCACCTGCCCGGTGCGCGACGTGCTCGACCGCATCGGCGACAAGTGGTCGGTGCTCGTGATCACACTGCTGGGCGGCGGGCCGATGCGCTTCATGGAGCTGAAGCGGGCGATCGAGCTGGTCTCCCAGCGGATGCTGACGCGTACGCTTCGCGCGCTCGAACGCGACGGCCTGATCACCCGCACGGTCTTCCCAACGGTCCCGCCGCGGGTCGACTACGAGCTGACGGAGCTGGGTCGCGGGCTGCACGCGACGCTGGCCGAGCTGGCGCGCTGGTCCTACGCCCACCGGGCCGACGTCGAGGCCGCACGGGCTGCTTATGACGCCCGCGAGGCTGATTCTCAGGCTCAGGTCGAGGCTGAGGCTTGGCGCGGCTGATCACGTCGGGATCGCTGATGTGGCAGTCGATCCTGGCATCACGACACGAACCGAGCAGATCAGCCGTGCGTGACAATACGAGAACGGTTCCTATTCTCCTGTAGTCTTGCCTCCATGCTCTCTCGCCGCCTCCGCCCCACCGCCCTGCTGTCCCTCGCCGCCGTCGCCGCGCTCGCCGTCGCCGGCTGCGGCTCCGACGACGACGGCGCGAACGGCGGTGCGACGACGAGCGGCGGCGCCGACGTCGGCTCGGTCAACGTCGTCGCGACCACGACCGTGCTCGGCGACCTCGCCCGCGAGATCGGCGGCGGCGCCGTCGAGGTCACGCAGCTGCTGCAGCCCAACAGCGACCCGCACGACTACGAGCCGCGACCCGACGACGTCGTCGCGACCTCGAAGGCGTCGCTCGTGCTGGAGAGCGGCGACGGGCTCGACGAGTGGATCGAGGACGTCGTCGACCAGTCGGCCGGCAACCCGACGCTGCTCGACGTCGCCGAGACGCTGCCGGTCCAGCGCAGCGGCGAGGACGAGGAGCACGACCACGCGGAGGAGGACCACGCGGAGGACGAGCACGCCGAGGAGGAGCACGACCACGGCGATGTCGACCCGCACTGGTGGCACGACCCGACCAACGTCGAGGCCGCCGCCGCGACGGTGCGCGACGCGCTCACGAGAGCCAACCCCGAGGGCAGAGCGCTCTACGCCAGAAACGCCGACGCCTACGTCGCGAAGGTCAGAGCGCTCGACCGCGGCATCAGACAGTGCCTCGCCGGCGTCCCGGCCGCGCAGCGCAAGCTCGTCACCGACCACGACGCGCTCGGCTACTTCGCCGACCGCTACGACGTCGAGATCGTCGGCGCCGTGATCCCGTCGCTGACGACGCAGGCGCAGCCGTCGGCCGGCGACGTCGCCGACCTCGCCAAGCTGATCAGACGCGAGGGCGTGAGAGCGGTCTTCCCCGAGTCGGGCTCCAACCGCAAGCTGCCCGAGGCGGTCGCGCAGGAGACCGGCATCACCGCCGAGTACCAGCTCTACGGCGACGCGCTCGGCCCCGAGGGCTCCGACGCCGCGACCTACCTCGGCATGGAGGCGCACAACGCCGACGCGATGGTCAGAGGCTTCACCGGCGGCGCCGACAGCTGCACGATCGACGGGATCTGAGCGGCGCGCGGCCGCCAGCTAGGATCGCCGATGTGCATGCAGTGCATGGCCGGCGCGATGACCGCGACCGCGGGTGCCGCCGGCATCCGCGCCTGGCTCGCGACACG
>DATIOB010000852.1:0-15375 GCA_035473605.1 Conexibacter sp. | reverse complement strand
GCCGCCGGCGCCCGCCGCAGCGCCTCGCGCAAGAGCGCGGCGCCGATCCCGCCGCGCTGCAGGTCGGGATCAACCGCGAGCGGGGCGAGCACGAGCAGCGGCGTCGAGACGCCGTCCTCGCTGACCAGTCGTGCGCGGCTGAAGACGATGTGGCCGACGACCTGCTCGTCGCGCAGCGCGACGAGGCAGATCTCCGGCACGTGCGCGCCCTCGGCCCGCAGCGCGTCGACGAGATCGGCCTCGGCCTGCGTCGAGAAGGCCCGCTCGTGCACCCGTCGCGCGGCCGCGAGGTCCTCCGGCCGCTCGGGGCGCAGGGTCAGCGCCACGTCGGCGCCTGGTGCTCGCCGTGGCGCGGGCATCGGCGGCCACAGCGGGCGCCGCGCTCGGCGCCCGGCGCGCGCGTCACTCGTCTTGCCCCTTCGCCTGCCGCGCCTCGCGCTGGATGCGGCTGTAGAAGCGGCCCCTGCTCTCGCGGGATCTGGCGGCGGCGCGTCTGTCGTCGACCCAGGCCTGCTCTCTGGCGAGCTTGCGCCATGCCTCCAGGCGCTCGGGCGGGACCGTCTCGCGGACGGCGCAGTCGGGCTCGGTGTCGTGCTGGCAGTCGGCGAAGCGGCAGCCGGCGGCCAGCTCGACGACGTCCTCGAAGGTGTCGTCGACGCCGCCGTCCCACATGCCGACCTCGCGCATGCCGGGCGTGTCGATCAGCAGGCCGCCCTGCGGCAGCGACAGCAGCTCGCGCGTGACGGTCGTGTGGCGGCCGCGTCTGTCGGACTCGCGCACCTCGCCGGTCGCCTGGCGCTCCTCGCCCAGCAGCGCGTTGACGAGCGTCGACTTGCCCGCGCCCGAGGGGCCGAGCAGGACCGCGGTCGCGCCGGGCGGCAGCAGGCTGTGGACGACGCCGATGCCGTCGCCGGTGCGGACGCTGACGGCGATCGAGTCCGCGATCCCGATCGAGCGGCCGAGCCGCAGCGCGGTCGCGTCGGCGTCGGGGTCGAGGTCGGCCTTCGTCAGCAGCAGCGCGACCGGCACGTCGCCGGCGCCGGCGATCGCGACGAGCCGCTCGGCGCGCCGCTCGTTCGGCTCCGGCAGCGGCTCGGCGACGAGCGCCAGCTCGACGTTCGCCGCCAGCACCTGACGGTCGGCCTTGCCCTCGCCGACGGCGCGGCGCACGACCGTGCCGCGGCGCGGCAGCACCGCCGCGATCGCGTCGCCGCTGTCGAGCGCGACCCAGTCGCCGGTGATCGGCGGGCCGTCGCTCTCACCTCTGAGCTTGGCGCGCGCGTGCACCAGCCGCGGCGGCGTCGCCTGGTCCGGCTCGGAGACGAGCCAGACGCCGCTGTGCTGCGACAGCACGCGGGCAGGGATCAGCTCGTCTTCGCCGAGCGCGATGCGCGCGGCCTGCAGCTCGTCGTCAAGATCGTCGCGCCGGCCGATGCCGGCGGGGAAGAGCGTCACGCTGGGATCTTGACAGGCCGCTGTCAGAATCCGTCGCCATGACCGTCGCCGCGCCGTACCCGAAGATCGAGCTGCACGTCCACCTCGAGGGCGCGGTGTCGCCGGAGCTGCTGCTCGCCGCCGCCAGACGCAACGGCTTCACGCTCCCGGTCGCGACCGTCGAGGAGCTGCGTGAGTTCATGCGCTTCCGCGACTTCGACCACTTCATCGAGTCGTGGTTCGCGACGACGCCGGCGCTGCAGACCGAGCGCGACTACCGCGAGCTGGTGCTCGACTACGCCAGGCGCGCGCAGGCCCGCGGCGCGGTCTACCTCGAGGCGATCTTCTCGCCGACCGACAAGCTGACCGCCGGGATCGCGATGGAGACCGTCTTCGAGGGCTTCTGCGACGGCGCCGCGGCGGCGCGCGAGCAGCTCGGGCTGGAGGTCCGCCTGACGCCCGACATCACGCGCGGCGTCGACCTCGACGTCGCGAAGCAGACCGCGCGGCTGGCGGTCGCCTACAAGGAGCGCGGCGTCGTCGCGCTCGGGCTCGGCGGGGCGGAGGCGCAGTTCCCGCCCGAGCCGTACGCGGAGGCGTTCGCGATCGCCCGCGCCGGCGGCGTCGGCTCGGTCCCGCACGCCGGCGAGGTCGCTGGCCCCGCCTCGATCCGCGGCGCGCTCGAGACGCTCGCGCCCGATCGCATCCGCCACGGCGTGCGCGCGGTCGAGGACCCCGGCCTGCTGCGCGAGCTGGCCGACCGCGGCATGGTGCTCGACGTCTGCGTGCTGTCGAACGTCTGCCTCGGCGTCGTGGCGCGCGTCGAGGACCACCCGCTGCCGCAGCTGATCGCCGCCGGTGTGCCGGTGACGGTCAACACCGACGACCCGACCTTCTTCGCGTGCGAGCTGGACGACGAGCATGCCGCCGCCCGCTCGCTCGGCGCCGACCCGCGCGCGCTGTTCGACGCCGGCGTCGCCGGCGCGCTCTGCGAGCCGGCGGTGAAGGAGCGGCTGCGCGCGCTCGGCGACGCGCACGACTGGGACGGCGCGGGCCGTCCCAGCCGTCCCGGCGTCGCTTAGGCGGCGGCGAGCTCCAGCTCGCGCGTGTCGGCGAAGACGGGCGCGGCCGCCGGAGCGTCGCGGTAGCTCTCGCGCCGCGCGTGCTCCTCGTCGATCAGCAGCTTTATCGCGTGGAACTCGCCGGTCGGCAGCTCGTGCACGACGGCCAGCGGGCGGGAGTCGGGGACGGCCGCGAGCGCCGGCGCCGCGCTCGCGTCGGCCGGTCGGGCGTAGCGCACGACGCAGGCGAGCGCGATCGCGGCGAAGGTGCCGGCGATCACGTTCCCGACGCCGAGCATCACCGCGCCGAGGCCGGCGAGGTTGACGTAGCCGGTCATCACGTTGACGGCGATGCCGATCAGCCAGCCGGTGGGGGACTGGCCGTTCGACGATCTGTTGCGCACCATCGTGCGGATGTGGGGCAGGGTCCCGGCGAAGCCGAGCACGATGGCGAAGGACGAGGCGATGGAGATGAGGGTCATGGCGCTCAAGAAGGGCTCGAGTGTGTTCAGGGCAGCACGAGAACCGCTGAGCGCAGCCCCATGCGAATGGTGGTTCGGGCGGCCCATCTAGACGCCGGCGGTCGCAGCCGGAGTCAGGGACTTACGTGGAACCTCGCGGGGCGGACCCTGCGAGACGACCGGGGAGGCGGATCGGGGAGCCTGGTCGGCTTCCACGTCCTAGAACCCATTATCGGCAGGATCGTTGCGCCCGCAAGGGATCTGTGACCTCATTCACATTGATGACCCTCGAATCGGGGAAAGTGAGCGCCCTCTAAGGAAGGCGGTCGACTGGCACGCCCACTATGGTTCCGGTGGCAATGCCGCGAATCCCGATCAACATTGCCGACCACGTCGGCCGCACTCCGATGGTCCAGCTGACCCGGATCGTGCCCGACGCAACGGCCGCCGAGCTGTACGGAAAGCTCGAGGCGTTCAACCCCGGCGGCAGCGTCAAGGACCGCATCGGCGTCGCGATGATCGAGGCCGCCGAGGCCGAGGGGCGGATCGAGCCGGGCCGCACGACGATCGTCGAGGCGACCAGCGGCAACACCGGGATCGCGCTCGCGTTCGTCTGCGCCGCGAAGGGCTACGACCTCGTGCTGACGCTGCCGCAGGGCATGAGCCGCGAGCGCGAGGGGCTGCTGAGACTGTACGGCGCGCGCTTCGAGATCACCGAGTCGCTCGGCGGCATGAACGAGGCCGTCGACGCCGCCAGGGCGATGGCGAGAAGCGCCGACGTCTTCCTGCCCGACCAGTTCTCCAACCCGGCCAACCCGGAGGCCCACCGCCGCGCGACCGGGCCCGAGATCTGGGAGACGATGGACGGCAGGGTCGACGTGCTCGTCGCCGGCGTCGGGACCGGCGGCACGATCACCGGCACCGGCGAGTTCCTCAAGGAGCGCAACCCCGACCTGAAGGTCGTCGCCGTCGAGCCGCGCACCTCCGCGGTCCTCTCGGGTCGCTTCGCCGGCCCGCACAAGATCCAGGGGATCGGCGCCGGCTTCGTCCCGCCGGTGCTCAACCGCGAGCTGCTCGACGAGGTGATCGACGTCGACGACGAGGACGCGATCGAGACCGCGCGGCTGCTCGCCAGCCGCGAGGGCGTGCTCGCCGGGATCTCCTGCGGCGCCGCGACGTGGGCGGCGATCGAGGTCGCCAAGCGGCCGGAGTCGGCCGGCAAGCGGATCGTCACGATCCTGCCCGACTCCGGCGAGCGCTACGTCTCGACGCCGTTCTTCGCGCCGTAGCGCGCTCGCTGGCGACTACGCTGTGCAGATGGTCGGTTTCCGCACGCTGACGCGTGTCGTCGGCGAGATCCGCAGGGACGTGCGCGCCGCGCAGGAGCGCGACCCGGCCGCGCGCGGCGTCGGTCCCGCGGAGGTGCTGGCGCTCTGGCCGGGCGTCCACGCGCTGCTCGCCCACCGCGTCGCGCACGCGCTCGCCGAGGCGGGCGTGCCGGTGCTGCCGCGCGTGATCGCCGGCTTCTCGCGCGCGGTCACCGGGATCGAGATCCATCCGGCGGCGTGCATCGGCTCCAGCTTCTTCGTCGACCACGGGATGGGCGTCGTGATCGGCGAGACGGCGAAGATCGGCAACGACGTGACGCTCTACCAGGGCGTCACGCTCGGCGGCACCGGCTTCGCGACCGGCAAGCGCCACCCGACCGTCGAGGACAACGTCACGATCGGCTCCGGCGCGAAGCTGCTCGGCCCGATCACGATCGGCCACGGCTCGAAGATCGGCGCCAACACCGTCGTGATCCACGACGTGCCGCCGAACTCGACGGTCGTCGGCAACCCCGGCCACCCGGTGCGGATCGACGGCAAGCGGCCGGAGGGCCCCGACGCCGACTGGGTCCACCTGCCCGACCCGGTCGCCGACGCCATCAAGGGGCTCGCGAGCCGCATCGGCGCGCTCGAGCGGGCGCTTGCCGAGCGCGGCGGCGATCCCTCCGCGGTCGGCGACGGCGTGTCGCTGCCGGAGCCCGAGCTGCCGCAGGTGCGGCCGGCGCGCGGGCCCAACCCCGCCGGCGGTTAGCGGCGGGCGGCGACGCGCGCGAGCGCGGCCGGGGCGGTGCGGCGCAGCTGCGGCACGCGCCAGAAGGCCTCGCGCGCGATCTGGGGTGACATCTTGCTCGTCCCGAGCGTGCGGTCGCGGAACACTATGGGGACTTCGGTCACGCGGAAGCCGGCGAGCACGGCGCGGTAGGTGATCTCGATCTGGAAGACGTAGCCCTGCGATCTGACGCTGTCGAGCTCGATCGCCTCCAGCACCTCGCGGCGGATGCACTTGAAGCCGCCGGTCAGGTCGCGCTGGGGGAGGCGCAGCACCAGTCGCGCGTAGAGGCAGCCGCCGCGGCTGATCAGCTGCCGCAGCGGGCCCCAGTCGCGCACGCCGCCGCCGGGCACGTAGCGCGAGCCGAGCACGACGTCGGCCTGCTCGGCCGCCTTCAGCAGCTGCGGCAGGTGCGCGGGATCGTGCGAGAGGTCGGCGTCCATCTCGCAGACGAGCTGGGCGCCGTGCTCCAGCGCGTGCGCGAAGCCGGCGAGGTAGGCCTGGCCGAGGCCGGCCTTCTCGCTCCGGTGCAGCACCTCGACGACGCCCAGCTCCGCGCCGATCCGCTCGGCGATCGCGCCGGTGCCGTCGGGCGAGCCGTCGTCGACGACGAGGATGCGGTGGTCGCCGGGGGCCGCCAGCGCGAGCTGGGCGGCGGCGGAGCGCAGGAGGCGCGCGATGGGGCCGGCCTCGTTGTAGGTCGGCACGATGACCCAGACGGCAGGTGCCATGCGGCGGCGAAGGGTAGTGGACGCGCGCTCCCGAGCGTGCGCGGCGATCGGGCGACGCCGCGGCCATCCGCCGGATTCGCGATCATCTGGGTGCGGTATGAGAGTTGACGAACTGCTGCGGCTGATCCGAGGACCGGCCCGCCCGACCCCGAGACAGCTGCGCTACCGGCGCCGCCGTGTCACGCTGCTGGCCGGGCTGGCGGGCTTCGCGCTGCTGCTGGGCGTCGTCGTCGGCGCCAACAGCAAGCCGAGTTCGTCGCTGCCGCAGGTCGAGACGACCGAGGTCGGCTGGTTCGGTCACCTCAGAACGCTCGCCGGCGCCGGCAGAGGATCGCTGTCGCTGGAGCAGCGCGCGGCCGAGAACGCGGCGATCGACAGAGCGCTCGCGAGAACGCCGTTCATCCGCATGGGCGGCAGAGAGACGAGACAGATCGCGCTGACCTTCGACGACGGCCCCGGCGTCGACACCGACGACCTGCTCGACGTGCTGGAGCGGCTGAACGCCCCCGCGACCTTCTTCATGCTCGGCAAGAACGTCGGCGAGTTCCCCGACACGGTGCAGCGGCTGATCGACGCCGGCGTGCCGCTCGACGACCACTCGTGGGACCACCCGGCGATGGCGTCGCTGTCGGCCGAGGACCAGCGCAGACAGATAGCGGACGCCGCGCAGGCGATCGAGGACACCGGCTCGCCCTACCCGCGCCTCTTCCGGCCGCCGTACGGCTCCTACAGCCAGACGACCCACGACGTGCTCGAGAGACTGAGAATGCTGTCGGTGCTGTGGTCGGTCGACAGCCTCGACTACACCAAGCCGGGCGTCGACGCGATCGTCCAGAACGTCGTCAGCAACGTCCACCCGGGCGCGATCATCCTGATGCACGACGGCGGCGGCGACCGCACGCAGACGATCGCCGCGGTCGAGCGGATCATCCCCGAGCTGCGCAGACAGGGCTACAGATTCGTGACGGTCCCGCGGCTGCTGCTCGACAACCCGCCGGAGACCGACGACCAGGGTCTGCCGGCCGGCTTCAACCCGAACGACGCCGGCTGAGGGCGCGCGCGGACGCGCACCGTCGCGACCGCTCGCTATCGTCGAACAGGTGTCCGCCCACGTCGCAGATCTCGACGCGCTGCTCGCGGGGCTCAACGAGCCCCAGCGCGACGCCGTCGTGCACGGCGAGGGGCCGCTGCTGATCCTCGCCGGCGCCGGCTCCGGCAAGACGCGCGTGCTGACGCACCGGATCGCCTACCTCGTCGGCACCGGCCAGGCGCGCCCCGACGAGATCCTCGCGATCACCTTCACGAACAAGGCCGCGCAGGAGATGCGCGAGCGCGTCGAGCTGCTCGTCGGCCGCCGCACCCGCGCGATGTGGGTGATGACCTTCCACGCCGCCTGCGCGCGGATGCTGCGCGCCGACGCCCACCGGCTCGGCTACACGCGCTCGTTCACGATCTACGACCAGTCGGACGCGCGCCGCCTCGTCAAGCGCTGCATCGACGAGCTGGACGTCGACCCCAAGCGCTTCACGCCCGGCGCGATCCACCACGAGATCTCCGACGCGAAGAACAAGCTGCGCGACGCAGAGGCGTACGCGCAGCTGACCGGCTCCTTCTTCGAGCAGACCGTCGCCGACGTCTACAAGCTCTACGAGGCCGAGCTGCATCGCATGAACGCGATGGACTTCGACGACCTGCTGGTGCGCGCGGTCAACCTGATGGAGCTGTTCCCGGAGGTGCGCGAGCGCTACGCCCGCGCCTTCCGCCACGTGCTCGTCGACGAGTACCAGGACACCAACCACGTCCAGTACCGCTGGCTGCAGCTGATCGCCGGCGAGCACAGAAACCTGGCGGTCGTCGGCGACGATTCACAGTCGATCTACGGCTTTCGAGGAGCCGACATCCGCAACATCCTCGATTTCGAGGACGATTTCCCAGAGGCAGCTGTCATCAAGCTCGAGCAGAACTACCGCTCGACGCAGACGATTCTCGACGCCGCCAACGCGGTGATCCGCAACAACCGCGGCCAGCGGGAGAAGGAGCTGTGGACCGACCTCGGCGTCGGCGACCCGATCAAGGTGCGCGAGCTGGAGGACGAGCACGCGGAGGCGCGCTTCGTCGCCGGTGAGATCGAGCGGATCGTCGACGAGGGGGTCTCGCGCAACGAGATCGCCGTCTTCTACCGCACCAACGCGCAGTCGCGCGTGCTGGAGGACACGCTCGTGCGGGCGCAGATCGGCTATCAGGTGATCGGCGGCACGAAGTTCTACGAGCGCGCCGAGGTCAAGGACGCGATGGCCTACCTGACGCTGCTCGTCAACCCGCAGGACGTCGTCGCCTTCACGCGGATCGCCAACTCGCCGCGGCGCGGGATCGGGCAGACCTCGCTCTCGCGCGTCATAGCGTGGGCCAACACCGCCGGCATCACGATCTGGGACGCGGCGCTCGACCCGGACTCGGTGCCGGGGCTCGGGACGGCCGCCAGAAAGGCCTTCCACCGCTTCATGGGGGCGATGAGGATCCTCAGAGAGCGGGTCGAGTCGGGGCCGCCGGTCGGCCTGCTGCTGAGAGAGGTGCTGGCCGAGTCGGGCTACCTCGACGCGCTCGAGGCCGAGCGCACGATCGAGGCGCAGGGACGGATCGAGAACCTCGAGGAGCTCGTCAACGTCGCCGCCGAGTACGACTCGACGACCGACCTGCGCGAGGAGCCGCCGTCGCTGGCCGGCTTCCTGCAGCAGATCGCGCTCGTCGCCGACGCCGACGGCCGCAGAGACGACGAAGGCCTCGTGACGCTGATGACGCTCCACAACGCGAAGGGGCTGGAGTACCCGATCGTCTTCCTGCTCGGCTGCGAGGAGGGCGTCTTCCCGCACCAGCGCGCGATCGAGGAGGGCGGCCTGGAGGAGGAGCGGCGCCTGGCCTACGTCGGCATCACGCGCGCCCAGCGCGACCTCTACCTCACCTACGCGCGCACCCGCGCGGTCTTCGGCTCGCGCTCGTTCGGCGCCCGCAGCCGCTTCGTCGACGAGATCCCGATGGGGCTGACCGACCGCAGAGAGCGCCCCGCCTTCGGCGTCGGCAACGTGCGCGAGCGCGCGACCTCGTGGGGCGCGAAGCCGAACTTCTCGCCGCTGGGCAGCGGTCCGATCCCGGGTGGGGGGTGGGACTCGGGCGGCGGCAGCGTCAGCGGCGAGGCATTCCGGCTCGGGGACGACGTCACGCACGCCGCCTTCGGCGAGGGCGTCGTGACCGGCGTCGAGGCCGGCGGGATCGTCGTGATCCGCTTCGCCAGAGATCACTCCGAGCGCAAGCTCGTGGCGGACCTCGCACCGATCAGCAAGCGCTAGCGGATACCATCCCGCGCCGCATGCCAGCCACCCTCATCGACGGCAGAGCGGTCGCGCGCAAGGTCCGCGACCAGGTCGCGGCCGACGTCGCCGCCTTCACCGCCGAGACGGGCGTCACGCCCGGCCTCGCGACCCTCCTCGTGGGCGAGGACCCGGCCTCGGCCGTCTACGTCGCCAACAAGCGCAGAGCGTGCGTCGAGGCCGGCATCGCCGATCTCCACCGCCACCTGCCGGCCGACGTCTCGCAGGACGAGGTCGTCGCGCAGCTGCAGGAGCTGAACGCCGACCCGCAGGTGAGCGGGATACTGCTCCAGCTTCCGGTCCCCAAGCACCTCGACTCGAACCTGCTGATCGGGCTGATCTCGCCCGACAAGGACGTCGACGGCCTCACCGCCGTCAGCGCCGGCCGGCTCGTGCAGGGCGTCCCCGGGCTGCGGCCGTGCACGCCGTCGGGCGTGATCGAGCTGCTCGACCACCACGAGGTGCCGCTGGAGGGCGCCGAGGCGGTCGTCGTCGGCCGCTCGGAGCTGGTCGGCAAGCCGGTCGCGCAGCTGCTGCTGCAGCGGCACGCGACCGTCACGATCTGCCACTCGCGCACGCGCGACCTGAACGCGGTCGCCCGCCGCGCCGACGTCCTGATCGCCGCCGTCGGCGTGCCGCAGCTGATCGGCGCCGACGCCGTCAAGCCCGGCGCGACCGTGATCGACGTCGGCATCAACCGCACCGACGACGGCCTCGTCGGCGACGTCGACTTCGATGCCGTGCGCGAGGTCGCCGGGCTGCTCACGCCCGTCCCGGGCGGCGTCGGTCCGATGACGATCGCCCTGCTGCTGCGCAACACGCTGACGGCTGCGCGTTTGCAGCGCGGCGTGTAGCCTCGCGATCATGAGCATCGACCCCGATCGCCTGCGGCGCGGCGAGTGGATCGCCGGTGCCGGCGGCGTCCTCCTGCTTGTCGTGCTGTTCCTGACCGACTGGTACAGCATCGGCCCCTTCGCCGTCGACGGCTGGCACGGCCACACCGTCCTGCGCTGGTTCATGCTGCTGACGATCGTCGCGGCGTTGGCGCTGTTCCTCTCGTGCGCCACGCAGGAGACGCCGGCGATCCCGTCGGCGCTGGCGCCGGTCACGACCGCGATCGCTTTTCTCACCACGCTGCTGCTCGCCTACCGCGTGCTGATCAACGAACCGGGCCCGAACGAGTTCGTCTCGGTCGAGATCGGCGCCTGGCTGGGACTGCTCTCCAGCGCGCTGGTGACCTACGGCGCCTACCTCTCGATGCGGATCGAGGGCGGCCCGCTGCCCGACGTGCCGGTGCGGCAGCGGAGAGTCTCCGAGCCGTCGCCGCCGGCCTGAGCGCCGCTACACTCCCGCGCCGATGATCGATCGCGCTCAGGTACTCCACGTCGCCAAGCTCGCACGCCTCGATCTCACCGACGACGAGGTCGGTGCGATGACGCGGGAGCTCTCCGCAGTCCTCGACCACATCGAGAAGATCGGCGAGCTGCAGCTCGACGACGTGCCGGCCACCTCGCACGTGATCGACGTCGTCAACGCGCTGCGCCCCGACGAGCCGCGCCCGTCGCTGCCGCGCGAGCAGGCGCTCGCGAACGCGCCCGAGGTCGTCGACGACGGCTTCGGCGTGCCGAGCCCGGGAGCCGGATCATGACCAGCGATCTCCTCGCCCTCTCCGCCCGCGCCGCGGCCGAGCAGATCCGTCACGGCCAGGTCTCGGCCGACGAGCTGTTCGACGCCTACCGCGCCCGCGCCGCCGCCGACGCGGCCGCCGGCGAGCAGGGCCTCAACGCCTACACCTGGGTCGCGGAGGAGACGCCGGCCGCGCCGGCCGCCTCCGACGCCGCGCCGCTGGCCGGCGTGCCGCTCGCCGTCAAGGATCTCTTCTGCACCGAGGGCGTGCCGAGCCAGTCCGGCTCGAGAATCCTCGCCGGCTACCGGCCGCCGTACGACGCCCACGTCGTCGAGCAGCTCGCCGCCGCCGGCACGACGCTGCTCGGCAAGACCAACCAGGACGAGTTCGCGATGGGCTCCTCCAACGAGAACTCGGCCTTCGGCGACGTGCGCAACCCGTGGGACCGCAGCCGCGTCCCGGGCGGCTCCTCCGGCGGCAGCGCCGCAGCCGTCGCCGCAGGCCTCGCGCCGTGGGCGCTGGGGACCGACACCGGCGGCTCGATCCGCCAGCCGGCCGCGCTCTGCGGGATCGTCGGGCTGAAGCCGACCTACGGCTCGGTCTCGCGCTACGGCATGATCGCCTTCGCCTCCTCGCTCGACCAGGCCGGCCCGTTCGCGCGCGACGTGAGCGACGCGGCGCTGCTCTACAAGCACATGGTCGGCCAGGACGCGCGCGACTCGACCTCGCTCCAGCACCCGGACGCGATCGAGCTGCCGAAGGGCGTCGACCTGAAGGGGATCCGCCTCGGCGTGCCGGAGGAGCTGACCGGCGAGGGCGTCGAGTCGGGCGTTCGCGAGGCCTTCAACCAGACGCTGGCGCTCGCCGAGCAGCTCGGCGCGACGGTCGAGACGACGCACCTGCCGCATGCGCCGCACGCGCTCTCGGCCTACTACCTGATCGCGCCGGCCGAGGCCTCCTCGAACCTCGCGCGCTTCGACGGCGTCCGCTACGGCCACCGCGCCGAGGCCGACGACCTGCTGTCGATGTACACCCGTACACGGGCCGAGGGCTTCGGCCCCGAGGTCAAGCGCCGCATCATGCTCGGCACCTACGCGCTCTCCAGCGGCTACTACGACGCCTACTACGGCCGCGCGCAGAAGGTCCGCACGAAGATCGCCGAGGACTTCACGACGGCCTTCGAGCAGTTCGACTTCATCGTCACGCCGACGGCGCCGACGGTCGCCTTCAGACTCGGCGAGAAGACGGCCGACCCGCTGGAGATGTACCTGCAGGACTTCTGCACGGTGCCGATGTCGCTCGCCGGGATCCCAGCGATCTCGATCCCCAACGGCTTGAGCGACGGGCTCCCGGTCGGCTTCCAGATCGCCGGTCCGGCCTTCAGCGAGAACCGCCTGCTCGACGCGGCGTACGTGCTGGAGCAGGCGCTCGGCTTCGACGGATCGGCGGTGCGCGCATGACCAGCAGCGGTTACGAGCCCGTGATCGGGCTCGAGATCCACGTCCAGCTGAGAACGAACACGAAGATGTTCTGCGGCTGCGAGCTGTCGTTCGGCGACCCGCCGAACGTCCACACCTGCCCGGTCTGCCTCGGCCTGCCGGGCGCGCTCCCGGTCGTCAACGCGAGAGCGATCCACTACGCGCTGATGGTCGGCATGGCGCTCGGCTGCGAGCTGGCGCCGCGCTCGATCTTCCATCGCAAGAACTACTTCTATCCCGACCTCCCGAAGGGCTACCAGATCTCCCAGTACGACATCCCGATCTGCTCGGGCGGTCGCCTCGGAGAGGTGCGGATCCACCGCGCCCACCTGGAGGAGGACGCGGCGAAGCTGATCCACGTCGGCGCCTCGGGCCGCATCCACGGCGCCGACGCCTCGGTCGTCGACTACAACCGCGGCGGCACGCCGCTGGTCGAGATCGTCACCGAGCCGGACGTCAGATCGGCCGCGCAGGCGCGCGAGTGGCTGACGCTGCTGCGCGAGACGCTGCGCCAGCTCGGCGTGTCCGACGTGAACATGGAGGAAGGCTCGCTGCGCTGCGACGCCAACGTCTCGATCCGCCCGACCGGGTCGACGGAGCTCGGGACCAAGGCCGAACTGAAGAACATGAACTCCTTCCGCTATCTGGAGCGCGGGGTGGAGGCGGAGATCGCCCGCCAGATCGCGCTCGTGCAGAGCGGCGAGGAGGTCGTGCAGGAGACGCTCCACTACGACCCGGTGTCGGGGACGATCTCGTCGCTGCGGTCGAAGGAGGAGGCGCACGACTACCGCTACTTCCCCGAGCCCGACCTCGTCCCGGTCGTCCTGACCGAGCCGATGATCGAGACGGCGCGCGCCGAGCTGCCGGAGCTGCCGGCGCAGCGCGCCGAGCGCTACGAGCAGGAGCTGGGCCTGACCGCCGACAGCGCGCGCCTGTTCGCCTTCCGCACCGACCTCGGCAACTACTTCGAGGCTGCGCTCGCGGTCGACGGGGAGAGCCCGCAGGTGTTGGCGAACTGGATCTCCGGCGAGCTGGTCGCACGGCTCGGCGACGACGACCCGGCCGGCTCGAAGGTCACGCCCGCGGCGCTCGCCCAGCTGGTCGCGCTCGTGCGCGGCAAGCAGGTGACACAGGGCGCGGCGAAGACCGTGCTCGACAGACTGGTCGCCGACGGCGGCGACCCGCAGGCGATCGTGGAGGCCGAGGGCCTCGGCGCGATCGGCGGCGGCGACGAGCTGGCCGAGGTCGTCAAGCGCGCGCTGGAGTCCGATCCGGCCGCGGTCGAGAAGCTGAAGGCCGGCAACATGAAGGCGATCGGCCCGATCGTCGGCTTCGTGATGCGCGAGACGAAGGGCCGCGCCGACGGCGGCGAGGTCAACCGCCTCGTGCGCGAGCAGCTGGGCCTGTAGGCACGCCACCGGGCACGCCCGCGCGAGCGAGTACGCTGTAGGCATGTCCACTCAAGGTTCCGAGAAGAGCGGCGCATCGCTCGTGCAGAAGGCGATCGCGGCGCTGATCCTGATCGTCGTCGTCCTGTTCGTGGCGAAGATCGCGCTGAGCTTCCTCGCGGGCATATTGTGGCTCGTGATCGCCGTCGTCGTGATCGGCGCCCTGCTGTGGGCGCTGAACACCTTGTTGTAGCGACGGCGAGCTGATGGCGTTCATCGTCATCCTGCTCGGGTTCGGGCTCGCCGGGGGCATCGTGGGCCGGATGAAGGGCAGCTCGTTCTTCATCTGGTTCCTCGTCTCCTTCTGCGTCCCGTTCATAGGGCTCGCCGCGGCCGTGCTCTACCGCTGGGACAACCAGGAGCTGCGGCGCGAGTGCCCCGGCTGCGGCAAGGTCGTCAAGCTGCACGACGCGCTCTGCACCAGCTGCGGGACCGAGCTGGAGTTCCCCGAGGTCGCGATCGCGCCGGAGGCGGCGTCCGCGCACCGACGCAAAGTGGCGCGTCCGCCCTCTGCCTGACAAGATGCTCGCGATGCGAGCACGGATGCTCATCGTGGGGATGGTGCTGCTCGGCTTGACCCTGGTGGCGGCACCGGTCGGCGGGGCGCGCGAGCAGGGGGCATCGTCGGCGACGTTCTCCTACCACGGGAACTGCACTGACCTGTTCCAGTACTTCACCGTCCCCGCGGACGTCAACTGGATCACGGTGACCGCCTGGGGCGGCTCCGGCGGCCACAACAAGCACACCGGCGCCGGCGGCCTCGGCGGCTGGGCGAGCGCGCCGATCGCGGTCACGCCCGGCGAACAGCTCGCGATCAGCGTCGGCGCCTGGGGCAACGACCACGGCGGCTGCGGCTGGATGCCCGGCGGCAACCGCGGCTACGCCGAGGGCGGCGACCTGCTCGGCCGCGACGGCTTCGGCGGCGGCAGCGGCAGCGGCGTGCTGCGCTACGACGGCCCCACCAGCGTGACCCCGCTGCTGGTCGCCGGCGGTGGCGGCGGTGGCGGCGGCAACGGCAACGGCGGCGGCGGCAAGGGCGGCGCCAGCAGCGCCACGCCGGCCAAGGGCGACGGCGGCCACGGCACCTGGGGCGGAGGCGGCGGCTGCGGCGGCTGCCGCGCCCAGCGCAACGGCACGCCCGGCGGCGACGAGCACGCCGGCGCGGGCGGCGGCGGTGGTGGTGGCGGTGGCGGCTACCCGTACGCCGGTGCCGGCGGCGACGGCGGCGGCGAGGGCGGCGGCGGAGGCGGCGGCGCCGGCCGCTCGTGGGCCGCGGCCGGGATCGACGCCACGTTCGGCACCAGCGACCGCGCCTGCAAGTACCCCGACGGCCCCGCGACCTGCAACGGCCTCGTCACGATCGAGTGGGACACGCATCCCGCAAAGGTGACCGTTGCCGGCGGCGACGCGCAGCAGGCCCAGGTCGGCACCGTCTTCGCGCAGCGCCTCGCGGCGAGAGTGCTCAACGGCGAGGGCTTCCCGGTCGAAGGGGCGACCGTCACCTTCACGCTGCCCGGCGGCGGCGCCTCGGCGACCTTCGCAGGAGGCGGCGCGCCGACGAGCGCGAACGCGACGACCAACGCCGACGGCATCGCGGTCTCGCCGATCTTCGAGGCGAACGGGACGGCCGGCGCGTGGCGCGCGAGCAGGGGGCATCGTCGGCGACGTTCTCC
>DATIOB010000851.1:0-4903 GCA_035473605.1 Conexibacter sp. | reverse complement strand
GCCGCGGCGCGCCGGAGATCGGCCGACTGCTGCATCTCAGCCCGGCGACCGTCAAGGGCCACCTCCAGAGCCTCTACGAGAAGCTCGGCGTCTCCGATCGCGCGGCGGCCGTCGCCGAGGCGATGCGCCGCGGCCTGCTCGAATGAGCGCACCCGCGCCGGCCGCGGTCGGCCCCTCGCGCGAGGCACTGCGGATGTGGGCGCTGATCCGCCTGGCGGCGCTGCCGGCGATCTACGTCGGCGAGCGGCTCGTCGCGCACCCGAGCCCGCGCAGCGACCCGTTCGGGCCGCTGCTGGCGGCGGCGGCGGTCTACGCGCTGATCAGCGTCGCGATCGCCTACTGGCCGCGCGCGCCGCAGCTGCCGGCGCGGTTGCTGGCGCTGCTCGACGTCGCCTTCCTGTGGGCGCTGACGTACACCTCCGGCGGTCCCTACTCGCAGCTGCGCTACGCCTTCTTCCTGCTGCCGATCGGCGCGGCGCTGCTGCTGCGGCCCGCGCTGACGGCGGCAGCCTCGCTCGCCGTCGTCGTCGCCTACCTCGCGATCGCGCTGCTGTATCCGACCGAGGACGCCGCCGACTTCGAGCTGACGCAGGCGCTGTACCTCGTCTGGATGGGGATCGTCGCGGTGCTGCTCTCGCGCGTGCTGGCCCGCCGCGCGGACGAGGTGCAGCGGCTCTCGGCCGACCGCGGCAGGCTCGTCGCCCAGGCGCTCGACGCGGAGGATCGCGAGCGGCGGCGCCTCGCCGGCGCGCTCCATGACGACGCGGTGCAGAACCTGCTCGCCGCGCGCCACGAGCTGGCCGGCGGCGGTGACGTCGCCTTCGTCCAGCAGGGCCTGGACCGTACGATCGCGCAGCTGCGCGACGCGGTCTTCGACCTCTATCCGGCCGCGCTCGACCACGCCGGGCTGGGGGCCGCGCTGGAGGCGGTCGCCGCGCACGCCGGCAGACGGGCCGGCTTCACCTGGCAGGTCGAGGTCGACGAGGCGGCGGCCGGGCCGTACGACCAGCTGCTGTTCTCGCTGGCGCGCGAGCTGATCATCAACGTCGCCAAGCACGCCGGCGCCGCGAACGTGACGGTGCGCGTGCGGAAGATGCCGGCGGAGCTGCAGCTGGAGGTCGCCGACGACGGCGGCGGCCTCGATCCGGTGCGGCTGCGACGGGCGCCGCTGGAGGGTCACATCGGGCTTGCGTCGGCGACCGAGCGCGTCGAGGCGCTCGACGGCGTGCTGGAGATCGCATCCGAGCCCGGGCAGGGGACGCTCGTGCGCGTGCGCATCCCGCACCCATCCTGAATTCACACCGTCGGGAGGACTAATGTGCCGCTCACGCCCCGGGACGGCCGGTCCGCGTGCACGGAGGTCGTACGCGGACCGGTGGGGCGGCCTATTCTCGCTCGCACGCCATGCAGCCCACATGCTGCTCGCACTGAGGTAGGCTCGCGCCGGCCCAGCGAGGAGGAAGCCTGCGATGCCGGAGCTGACGTTGAGCGCGCGCCAAAGCCGCGCGCTCGCAGCGATCTGCGACACCTTCTGCCCGTCCGGTGACGGGCTTCCGAGCGCGAGCGAGCTGGGCGTGCCGGCGGCCGTCGCCACGCTCGTCGCGCGCGATCCGCGGCTCGCGGCGCAGCGGGAGCTGAAGCAGCTGCTGAGCGCGTGGGAGTCGCCGGCGCTGACCTACGCGATCGGCCACCGCTGGCGGCGCTTCAGCGCGCTCGAGCAGCAGCAGCGCGAGGCGGCGCTGCTGTCGTGGGCCGACAGCCGCGTGCCGCAGCGCCGGGCCGCCTTCCAGGCGCTGCGCAAGGGCGCGCTGCTGATGTACTACGCGCTGCCCGGTCCCGGCGGCGGCCCCAACCCGGCCTGGGAGACGATCGGCTTCCCCGGTCCGCTCGGGCCGCCCGCCGACCCGCCGCCGAAGGCGCTCGCGCCGCTGGCGCTCGGCGCCGCCGAGACGACGCTCGACTGCGACGTCTGCATCGTCGGCTCGGGCGCCGGCGGCGGCGTCGCCGCGGCGGTGTTGAGCGCCGCCGGCCTCGACGTGCTCGTGATCGAGGGCGGCGGCTACTTCGACGACGGCGACTTCGACGGCGGCGAGCTGAACGCGCTCACGCGCATGTACGCCGGCTCGCCGACCGCGACGCACGACCAGAGCGTCGGCCTGATCGCCGGGGCCTGTCTGGGCGGCGGCACGGTCGTCAACTACTCGACCTCGTTCCGGACGCCGGACGAGGTCCGCTCCGAGTGGGCCGCGCACGGCGTGCCCGCCTTCACCGGCGCCGACTACGATGCCGCGCTCGATGCCGTCTGCGAACGGCTCGGCGTCAACCAGGAGCACAACGACCCCTCCACGCGCGACCAGAAGCTGCGCGCCGGGGCGCTCGCGCTCGGCTGGCACGTCGACGCGATGCCGCGCAACGTCGACGGCCGCTGCGACCAGGGCGTCGACTGCGGCCGCTGCGGCCTCGGCTGCCGCCGCGGCGCCAAGCAGTCGGTCGTCAAGACGTGGCTGCAGGACGCGCACGACGCCGGCGCGCGGCTGCTCGTCGACACGAAGGTCGAGCGGATCCGGATCGAGCAGGGTGCCGCGCGGGGCGTCGAGGCGGTCACCGCCGCCGGCCGGCGCGTGACGGTGCGGGCACGGGCGGTCGTCGCCGCCTGCGGCGCGCTCCACACGCCGGCGCTGCTGAAGCGCTCAGGGCTGCAGAACCAGCATGTCGGCAAGCACCTCAAGCTGCATCCGGCGACCGCCGTCTGGGGTGTCTACGACGAGGAGCTGCGGCCGTGGGAGGGGACGATGCAGGCGCTCTACTCCGACCAGCACCGCGACCTCGACGGCGGCTACGGCGTCAAGTACGAGACGGCGTCGGCGCTGCCGCACCTGGCGGTCCTTTTCTTCCCCTGGCGCGGCCGCGCCGCGCACCACGAGCTGATGCAGGCGCTCTCCAGCTCGGTCGCGTTCGGCGTGCTGCTGCGCGACCGCGACGGCGGCGAGGTGCGCGTCGGCCGCGACGGCGAGCCGGTCGTGCGCTACGCGCTGTCGCGCTACGACCTCGGCCACATGCGCCGCGGCGTCGAGGGGGCGGCGCGGATGCACGAGGCGGCGGGGGCGCGGCGGATCTTCAGCTCGCAGAGTCGCTTCGTCGCGTACGAGCCCGGCGGCGGCGACGACGCTGGGCGGGAGCGCTTCCTGCGCGACGTCGACGCCTGCGGCTGGGGCGCCGGGCGGACCCACTACGCCTCCTTCCACATCATGGGCTCGGCGCGGATGGGCGGCTCCGCGGCCACCTCCGCGGTCGCCCCGAGCGGCGAGACATGGGACGTGCGCGACCTCTACGTCTTCGACGGCGCGGCCTTCCCGAGCGCGCCGGGCGTCAACCCGCAGGTTTCGATCCAGGCGATCGCCCACATGGGCGCAAGAGCGCTCGCGGCGCGACTGGCCTGATTCTCGGTGCGGACGGGTACTTCGTATGCTCAGGGAGGCCCCGACCCCCAACACGACGTTCAGGAGGACCGGACCGGTGAAGTTCAACAAGCTGGCTGAGAAGGCCAAGCAGGCGATAGACAGACGCGGCGGGATGGATTCGCTGAAGGAGGATCTGCAGGAGGTCAAGGACGCGGCCACCGGCAGAGGCAGCATCAAGGACAAGGCGAGAGCGGCCGCCGACGCGCTCAAGACCCCGGGCAAGAACCCTGGCTCCGGCCCGGACGCCGCCAGACCGGCGCCGCCCACGGAGGCCGCCAGACCGGCGCCGCCCCCGGCCGCGGGTCCCACCGACCCGACGCCCCCGGCGGCGTAGCGCAGCCCGTTGCGGACGAGGGCGCCGTCAGGAGTTCGCCGCGACCGCCGCCGTCAGCGCGTGCTCGAGCGCGTCGCGCTGGAACGGCTTCAGCACGTGGGCGATCGGGGACAGCTCCGACAGCTCCGGGCTGGGCGGGAAGATGCTGCAGATCACGATCGCCAGCTGCGGCTGCGAGCTGCGCAGCAGCTGCGCCAGTTCGACGCCGCCGTTGAAGGCCGGCTCCAGCAGCAGTACGTCGACCTCCCCGTCGCCCCCGTCCGCACGGCTGCGATCGAGCGTCACCGCCTCGTGACCGAGGCGCACGATCGAGCGTTCGAGCAGCGCCCGCACGTCAGCGGACGGCTCCGCGATCAGGACCTTGGCCATCGTCGGATCATCCGGCGAACGACCGTCGAGCGTGGATGATTCTGGTATGGAAGGCAGGGTGAGAATGGCTGAGGTGCTCGTCGTCGAGGACGAGGAGGACGTGCGGAGGCTCGTGCGCGTTCTGCTCGAACGGGCCGGCCATGCCGTGACCGAGGCCGGCAACGGGCTGGAGGCGCTGCGGCTGGTGCAGGCCTCGACGCCCGACCTCGTCGTGCTCGACGTCACGATGCCGGAGCTGGACGGCTGGCAGACGCTGGAGCGGATCCGCGACCTCTGCCAGGTCCCGGTGCTGATGCTGACCGCGCGCGCCGGCGAGCTCGACAAGGTGCGCGGCCTCAAGGGCGGCGCGGACGACTACGTCACCAAGCCGTTCGGGCGGCAGGAGCTGCTGGCGCGCGTCGAGGCGCTGCTGCGCCGCACCAGCGGCCCGCCGGAGGTGCGCCCGGCCTACAGAGATGCGACGGTGATGGTCGACTACGTCAGCCGCGAGGTGTCCGTCGACGGTCGCCCGGTGCAGCTGACGCCGCTGGAGTTCAAGCTGCTGTCGGCGTTCGTGCGTCACCCCAACGAGACGCTTGCGCGCGACCGGCTGCTCGAGCTGGTGTGGGGGGACACGGAGGGCTTCGGCGGCGACCAGGTGAAGCTGTACGTCGGCTACCTGCGGCGCAAGCTCGGCTGGGACGCCGCGGCGCCGTCGCCGATCGAGACGGTGCGCGGCTTCGGGTATCGGTACCGCCCG
>DATIOB010000850.1:0-2654 GCA_035473605.1 Conexibacter sp. | reverse complement strand
GGCATGGACCCGAGCGAACGCCTACGCGACATCGAGGATCGCGCCGACTGCGAGCGGCTGGTGCGCGCCTTCTACGGCCGCGCGCTCGACGATCCGGTGATCGGCTTCATCTTCACCGACGTCGCGAGACTCGACCTGGAGGAGCACGTACCGGTGATCGCCTCCTTCTGGGAGACGATCCTGCTCGACGCGCGCTCCTACGGCGGCGGCGCCTTCGCCCCGCACGTCGCGCTGCACGCGCAGGTCGGGCTGAAGCCCGGCCACTTCGAGCGCTGGCTGTCGCTGTGGCGCGCGACCGTCGACGAGCTGTTCGCCGGCGACCGCGCCGAGCTGGCCAAGAGCCACGCCCAGCGCGTCGCGACCGCCTTCCAGGGCCGGCTGGCGACCTGGCCGGCCGCTCAGCCGTCGGTGCCCGGGCCGAGCGGCCTGCCGCTGACGATGCACGGGCAGCGGCCGGCCGGCGACTCGGCCGGCTGACGCGCGCCCGCGCGGCCGGCCGTGGCTCAGCGGGTCGCCGCCCGCTCCGCGTTGGCGACGATCGCGTCGTGCACGTAGCGCGAGAAGCCGGGCGCCGTCTCGTCCCAGGTGCGCATGTAGCGCGGGTCGGAGACGTAGAGCGCCGCGATGTCGCGGTGGCGGCCGTGGTCGCAGGCGAAGAACCAGCGCGAGATGTGCTCGCGGTGATCCTCCGCGGCGTCCATCGCGACGGTGCCGTCGGCCGGTTCGCCGGCCTTGATCGCGTGCGCGAAGGCGGCGATGTTCGCATCGGCCTCGCGCTTGATCGCGATCCAGTCGTCCTTCGTGTAGGCGGCGGTGCGCCGCTGCGACTCCTTCCAGGCGTCGCTCTCGCCCCAGCGCTGCTCCGCCTCCGCGGCGTGCTCGGCGAACTGCGCCGTGCCGAAGACCTCCAGCTGCTCCTCGGGCGTCAGTGAGATTCCCATCTGGCGTGCCTCCATCTCGTGTTCGATCGCGTGCAGCAACGCCTCGTCGCGCGCCCGCCGCGCGCGCAGCAGGCGGTGCTGCGCGCGCAGGTGGTCCTCGGCCGCGGCGTCCGGCTCGGAGAGGATCCGTCCGATCTCGTCGAGCCCGAACTCCAGCGCTCTGTAGAAGAGGATCTGCCGCAGACGCTGCAGGTCGGCGGCCGAGTACAGCCGGTAGCCGGCCTCGCTGCGATCGCTCGGGACCAGCAGCCCGATCTCGTCGTAGTGGTGCAGCGTCCGCACCGAGACGCTCGCCATCCGCGCGACCTCGCCGACCGTGTACTCGCTCATGGAGCCCATCATGCGGCCTCACGCGGGGTGAGGGTCAAGGGGCGCGCCTCAGCCGGCGGCGCGGGCTGGCCTCGCGCGGTGGCGCGGCGCGGCCGGCCCGCGCGCCTCAGCCGGCGGCGCGGCTGACCTCTCGCCACGCCTCCAGCTCGGCCGCTCTCGCCGCGACGATCGCCGGGATCGCGTCGTAGACGGCGGCGCCGAGCACGAGCCGCAGCGGCGGCGCGTCGCTGGCGACCAGCGTCAGCAGCGCCTGCGCGGCGAGCGCCGGATCGGCGTCGGTGGACTCGCTCCAGGTCTCCTCCAGCCGGGCATGCAGCTCGGCGTAGCCGTCGATCCGGTCGGCGACGGTGAGCCCGGCGCTGAAGAGGCCGGTCTCGTAGCCGCCCGGCTCGACGATCGTGACGGCGCCGCCGAAGGCGGCCGCCTCCTTCGCGAGCGCTTCGCTCATCCCCTCCAGCGCCCACTTGCCGGCGCCGTAGAGGCCGGTCGTCGGATGGCCGCCGTACGCGGCGACCGACGAGATCTGCACGATGTGCCCGCTGCGCTGCTCGCGCACGACGGCCATCGCCGCCTGGCTGACCCACAGCGCCCCGAAGACGTTCGTCTCCATGTGCTCGCGCGCCTGCGCCTCTGAGATCTCCTCGACCATCCCGAGGATGCTCGTGCCGGCGTTGTTGACGATGACGTCGAGGCGGCCGAAGCGCTCCCGCGCCTGCTCGACGGCGGCGAAGACGGCCGCGCGATCGCGGATGTCGAGCGTCAGCTCCGCGAACGCCTCGCCGTGGCGCGCGGTGAGGTCGTCGAGCGTGCCGGCGCTGCGCGTCGTCGCGGCGACCCTGTCGCCAGCGTCGAGCGCCGCCTCCACGAACGCGCGACCGAGCCCGCGCGACGCGCCGGTCACGAACCAGGTCTTGGGGGTGCGCTCGACCCTGGGCGCGGCGGCAGGCGCAGCGGGCTCGGACGAATGCGGGGTCATGGCGGGTCCTTCCTCTGGTGGCGGCAACCGGAATGATCGAGACGAGACGTTGCGTCTCGTCTCGATGGAGCGAGATTATGCGCCTGTCACGTTCGCCTGTCAAGACGAGACGTTGCGTCTCGTTCGCGATACGATCTGCCGATGGCTTCCCGCGCTCCCGATCCCGCCCGCCGCAGCGAGTCGTCGCGCAGAGCGGTGCTCGCCGCCGCCGACGCGCTGATCGCCGAGGTCGGCTACCGGCGCCTCACGATCGAGGCGATCGCCGCGCGTGCCGGCGTCGGCAAGCAGACGATCTACCGCTGGTGGCCGTCGAAGGGTGCGGTCGTCTTCGACGCATTCCTCGCCCGCTTCGAAGGCGGCGCCGAAGCGCCGGACTGGCCCGACAGCGGCGATCTCGAGCGGGACGT
>DATIOB010000849.1:0-3581 GCA_035473605.1 Conexibacter sp. | reverse complement strand
CACGGTGCGCCCCGTCGCGACGGGGCGCACCTGCCGCTCTCGGCTCAGCCGGCTCTTCTCGCGCAGCCGTCGATCTTCATCGCCTGCGTCCGTGCGAGCGATGCTCCGTTCTGGCCCAGGTAGCTGACCTTCGCCCGCATCCCCCGTCTGACTCTGGCCGAGCAGAGGTTGCCGATCGTGCCGACCGGACCGGTTCTGCCGGGGCGGAGCCTGAGCGAGAACGTCGAGATCGGCACGTCCGGGATCGTGTCGAACGTCGCCGCGAGCGTGAGGTCGCGCGGGATCGTGACCTTGCCGACGACGTCGATCGCGATCTGACCGCGCAGCGCCATCACCAGGTCGGGGATTCTGCGGGCCGGGTTTCTGACGAAGTAGACGTTGCCCGACAGCGGCCGCTTCAGCAGCGGCGTGACCGCCGTCGCCGTGCCGATCGCCCGGCTGGCCGGGCATCTGCCCGCGTCGTAGTCGGCCTGCGAGCAGGCGTTGCTGTTGATCGCCGCGAGCCGGGCGTTGATGTTCTTCGGCAGGTTGACTCTGACCGATGCCAGGTTCGCGTTGTCCTTCGGCATCTGCACGACCGTCTGGAACGGCACCGTGATCTTCGGCTTCGTCCGGCCTCTGCCGCCGATCCGCAGCGTCATCCGCGGCTTGAACGGCAGCGATCCGCAGCTGCCGACCTGGAAGCGCGAGCTGCGGTCGACCGCGGCTCCGTCGACCGACGTGATCCGCCCGGCGATGCTCTTCGCCGCGCAGTTGGTCGGGTTGAGCATGAACTGCGGCTTGTCGATCCGCACGTCGACGGCGCGGATCTGCAGCGGGATCCCGTCGAGGATCCGCGGGAGCGGATCGGAGACGACGCGCAGCGACGCGTCGTGCTTGTCGACGAACAGCGCCGCGCGCACCGCGACGGTGCCGAGGTCGAACGGGCCGGCGACGGCCGGCACGACGATCGACAGCCCCAGCGGCGCGCCCTTGTACGGCCCGGTCAGGTAGACGCGGCCCGGGAGGTGCAGCGGGTTGGAGCCCGCGCCGGCGGTCGTGGCGGCCGAGCCGATGCGCGACTCGGCGCCGCATGCGCCGGCGGCCGCGAGCGCCTCGGGGCACTCGCCGACGGAGGCGAGCACGCCCGTGACGCCCTCCGGCAGCGCGACGGTGATGTCGCCCAGGAACTGGTCGTCGTCACCGCGGCCGAAAGCGAGCGAGAAGGTGCTCGCCGTGCCGCCGGCGGCGTTGGCCATGCCGGCGCTGAAGCGCGGGGCGAACCCTCTCGGGCCGCACGCCGTCCCGTCGCTCTTGCGCGTGATCTCGAACGAGCTGTTCGACTGCACCGGCGCGCCGCCGCTCCATGGCGTGAGCGTTGCCGTCGCGGTCGCCGTCCCGCACTGGGACGGGGTCGACAGCGGCGCGCGCGGCCCGCCGTCGAGCGACACGCGCAGCGTGTCGAACGGCAGCTCCGGGTTGTCGGCGAAGGTGACGCGCAGCCGCCCCGAGACGGGATCGGGGTCGATCCGGCCGGGGAGCTTGATGACGACGCCGTCGCCCTCGGCGACGACGTACATCGCGAGCGTCGTGCCGAACGGGTTCGCTCTCTGCGAGGCGAGGTAGGCGCGACCGCGCAGGGGCGCCTCCAGCAGCGGCGTGTCGATCGTGACGGTGCCGAGCGCCGAGGCGTCCGGGCACGACGGGGAGCCGGGGCGGTCGAGCCCGATCTGCGCAGGAGTGCACGCCGCCAGCCCGTCGGCGGAGGACGGGTTGACCGCCATCCCCTCCGGCAGCAGGATCGAGATCTCCTTCAGGTGCGCGCTCGAGCGCACCTGCGGGCTGTCGGACTGCGGCACCGAGACGGCCACGTCGAGGCCCGACGGGCTGTTGCCCGCGCTCGTCGTCGGCTGCACCTCGACCGTCGGCTCGAACGGCAGCGACTCGCAGCCGGTGATCGTCAGCGGCGCTCCGCCGACGCGCTGCGTCGTCGTCGTCTTCGGGCTCGACCCGCCAGGGCTCGGCCACGAGGCGGCGTCGGCCGTGAAGCGCAGCGGCTCGCCGCTGCAGCGGCCGGGGTTCGACGTCAGCGGCCGGGCCGGGATGTTCGCCGGCCCGGGGCCGATCGGCGTCCCGTCGAGCGCCACGGTGGTGCGCGCGGCGTCGTGCACAGGATCGGCGGGGACACCCCACAGCTCGATCCGCGTGCCGGTCAGCGGCAGCGCCTGCGAGATGCCGCGCACGTCCGCGGAGAGGCCGTAGTCGCCGCCGGTCCGCACCGCGCCGTCGAGCTTGACCGTCGTCTTGACGACGTTGAAGCCGAACTGGGACGGCACCCCCGGCGGCGGGACGATGTTGTAGATCGGAAAGGCCTGCTCGAAGCCCGAGAGCCCCACGTAGGCGGTCCCGATCTGGCTCGCCAGCGGGCAGTGCGCGGTGAAGTCGAGCGACAGCTCCTGCGCGGTGCAGCGGGGCACCGCGGTCGGGTCGAAGATCAGCCCGCGCGGCAGGTCGACGTCGACGTCCTTGACGCTCTCGGTCGGGTCCTGCGCGCCCCCGCCGAGGTCGACGGTCGGGAACTGCAGGTCGAAGGTGACGTCGGGGTGGGCCCCGGCCGTCAGCTGGGGCGCGTCGGGAGTCGGGTTGGCGACGCTGCCGGGGTCGGTCAGCCCGACGCCGAAGCTTCTGAGTTCGAACGCCTGCGCCGGCGCCGCCAGCGCCAGCGCGGCGCCGAGCGCGGCGGCCGCGGCCGCCGCGCGCTTCACGAGCGAGATCCTCATCCCGAACCGTCCTTCTTGCTGGTGGCCGCGGGGGCCGTCGTGAACGTCAGCGTCCGCGCGACCGCGGTGCCGCCCGCCGAGTGCGAGACGGTCAGCCGCAGTCGCAGCCTGTGAGCGCGCTGCAGCTGTTGGCGCGCCGCGCGGGAGAGCGTCAGCGTCAGGCGAACGGTTCCGGCCTTTCCGGCCCTCCCCGTCGCACGGGCGGCGACCCGTCCCGCCCGGCCGGCGATCCGGCCGCGCAGGGTGGCACGGACCGTTCCCGCCGTCGAGACCTGCACCGGCAGCAGGAGCCGTCCGCGGGTGCCGGCGACGCGCAGCGCTCTCGCCGTCGGCGTCGCGATCCGCACGCGCGGCGACGGCGTCGGCGGCGGCGTGACGGGATCCGGCGCCGAGAACTGCTCGGTGCCCGGCACGGGACTGCCCGGCGGGACGGCGGCAGGCGCCGGCCGGCAGGCCTCGCCGCTGCAGCCGCCGCCGGGCGCCGGCGGCGCCACCTGCTGGGCGGCGATGCCGCCGTCGGCCCGCGCGCTGTACAGGTCGGCGAGCACGTCGGCGTCCTGCGGCACGAGTCTGTCGGCGGTGACGAAGAAGATGTCGCGGCCGTTCTCGGAGATGTCGCCGAAGCTGGCCGCCTCGCCGCTCGTCCCGGAGCTGATCAGCGACAGCCCGCGGTCGGGCCGGTGCTCGTAGACGTCGCCGACGGCGTTCGTGTCAGACGGGATCAGGCGATCGGCGCTGTCGAAGTAGACGCGCCCGTCGTCGAGCACCGCGCGGCTGTCGCGCCCGTCGAAGAACGTCGAGGAGCGGCCGAAGGTCGCGGAC
>DATIOB010000848.1:0-2291 GCA_035473605.1 Conexibacter sp. | reverse complement strand
GAGCCGAAGGGCTGCGTGCGCACGCCGCGCCGCGAGGACGAGCTGCGGCTCGCCTTCGCCTCCTGCCGTGTCGCCGCGCCGCACGAGCCTCCCTACACGCTCTCGAAGACCGACGACGATCGCGGCCGCGGCGTCGACGCGCTCGCGGCGCTGGCGCGCAGGATGCGCGACGAGGCGCCGCGCAACTGGCCCGACGCGCTGCTGCTCGTCGGCGACCAGGTCTACGCCGACGAGGTCTCGCCGGCGATCAGAGAGCGGATGAGGGCGAGGCACGGCGAGCGCGACGCGCCGCTGGAGGTCGCCGACTTCGAGGAGTACACCTGGCTCTACCACGAGGCGTGGGGCGACGAGCAGATCCGCTGGCTGCTGGCCTCGGTCCCGAGCGCGATGATCTTCGACGACCACGACGTGCGCGACGACTGGAACACGTCGGGCGCCTGGGTCAGATACGTGCGCGGGCTGCCGTGGTGGCGCGAGCGGCTGATCGGCGCCTACATGTCCTACTGGCTCTACCAGCACCTCGGCAACATGACGCCGCAGGAGCTGAGAGAGAACGAGCTGCTGGCGGCCCTGCGCGCGGGCGACGGCGACGGCGAGCCGCTGCTGCGCGCCTTCGCCGAGAAGGCCGCCGACGAGGTCGCCGGCTCGCGCTGGTCGTTCCGGCGCGACTTCGGCCGCACGCGGCTGATCGTGCTCGACTCGCGCGCCGGCCGCATCGTCGAGGACGACCGCCACCGCCGGATGCTCTCCGACGAGCAGTGGGAGTGGGTCAGAGGCCAGCTCGGCGGCGACGTCGACCACCTGCTGATCGCGACCTCGCTGCCGTTCCTGCTGGCGCCGGCGCTGCACGACGTCGAGGCGTGGAACGAGGCGGTCTGCGCGGGGGCCTGGGGCCGCGCGGCGGCGTGGGTCGGCGAGAAGCTGCGGCAGGGGCTCGACCTCGAGCACTGGGCCGCCTTCCAGACCAGCTTCCACGACTTCGTCGAGGAGCTGCGCGCGGTCGGCTCGGGCGAGCGCGGCGCGGCGCCCGGCTCGATCATCGTGCTGTCCGGCGACGTCCACCACGCCTACGTCGCCGAGGCCGCGTTCCCGCGCGGCAGCGGCGTCAGAAGCGCGGTCGTGCAGGCGGTCTGCTCGCCGATGCGCAACCCGCTCGACGCGAGAGAGCGGCGCTTCATGAGAGTGATGCACAGACGGCCGGCGGCGATCCTGGCGCGCTGGATCGCGCGCTCGGCGGGCGTCAGAAAGGCGCGGATGCGCTGGCGGCTGATGGCGCCGGCGACCTTCGACAACCATGTCGGCACGCTGGAGCTGGACGGCCGCGGCGCCTACATGAAGATCGAGTGCACGCGGCCCGACGAGTGGAGACGGCCGCGCCTGCACGAGAGCTTCGCGCGCACGATCGCGGAGATCTAGGCGGCGACGGTCGCCGCCGCCGCGACCGCGCAGGCGGCTGCGTAGTCGGCCGGGGTGCGTCCGACGACGGCCTTGAACTCGTTGATGAAGTGGGCCTGGTCGAAGTAGCCGACCTCGACTGCGAGGCCGGCGAGGTCCACCTGCGGCTGCTCGGCGATCCGCTCGGCGGCCGTGTGCAGCCGCTGGCGCCGCACGACCCACTTGGGGCTGACGCCGACGTAGTCGTGGAACAGCCGCTGCAGCGTGCGCGCCGAGACGTGGCAGCGCGCGGCGAGCTGGCCGACGCGCGTGATCTGCGGCTCGTCGAGCAGCAGCTGCACGATCCCCGCGACCTCCGCCACGCGCGCGTCGGGACCGTCGCTGCGCTCGCGCAGGAACTGCTCGACGTGGGCGATCCGCGCGGCCGTCGCCGCCTCGTCGCGCACGCGCGCCTCCAGCGCATCGGCGTCGGCGCGCCCGAAGACCTCGGCCACCGGGACGGTGCGGTCGGTCAGCGCCGCAACCGGCAGCGCTGTGAACGGGCGGAAGCCGCCGGGGCGGAATCTCGTGCCGAGCACCCAGCCGCGGTCGCGCAGCTCATGGCTGGTGCGGGTCGTGCCGACGCCCCAGACGAAGGCGCCGTCGGGCTCGAAGGAGAGGTTGACGTTCGGGTGGTTGACGATCTCCTGCGCGAACGGCGGGCGGCCGCGCAGGTCCCACTCGACGGTCCAGTGACGGTCGAGCGCGTGGCGCAGGTCGAGCGCGGGGGCGTGGCGGCCGAGGCGGAAGATCGCCTGCCCCGCCTCCGGTTCGAGGATCCCGCGCGTGTTCTCGGTCGTGCGGCCGCGTCTGCTCATCGCTCGCCGCCAAAGATACGCGGCGGCGAGCGGCCGGAC
>DATIOB010000847.1:0-13784 GCA_035473605.1 Conexibacter sp. | reverse complement strand
GTTCGCCGTCGACGTCGAGCACATCCACGCGCACCGGCCGCTGACGCCGGGCGCGCGCGTGCTTGGGCTGCGCGAGGCCGGCGCGCTGCTGCCGCAGGAGGTCGGCGGCCTCGCCGCCTACGCCGCCGCGCTGCTCGGCTGGCACCGCACCCATCCGCACTGCGCCCGCTGCGGCGCCGTGACCGACGTCGAGGAGGGCGGCCACGTGCGCCGCTGCCCGGTCTGCCACGGCGAGCACCACCCGCGCACCGACCCGGTCGTGATCATGCTCGTGCTCGACGGCGAGCGCGTGCTGCTCGGGCGGCAGGCGTCATGGCCGCGCGGGCGCTACTCGGCGCTCGCCGGCTTCGTCGAGGCGGCCGAGTCGCTGGAGGAGGCCGTCGCGCGCGAGGTGCTCGAGGAGGCCGGCGTGACGGTGCGCGCCCCGCGCTACGTCAGCAGCCAGCCGTGGCCGTTCCCCAGCTCGCTGATGCTCGGCTTCACCGCCGAGTACGCCGGCGGCGAGGCGGCGGTGCTCGACGGCGAGCTGGAGGACGTGCGCTGGTTCACGCGCGCCGAGGTCGCGGCGGCCGCGGTCGCCGAGGCGTCGGGCACGTGGGAGGCGACCGACGCCGGCGCGACGCTGCTGCTGCCACCGCCGCTCGCGATCGCGCGGCGGCTGCTCGACGGCTGGCTCATCGGCGACTGAGCCACGGCCGGTCGGGCGGAATCCGCTACGGCAGGTCCGCGACGACGTCGGCGAGCCCTTTGCGGATTCCGGTGAAGAACGGCAGCTCCTCGCGCGTGTGACGACGGGCGTCCGCGCCGCGCAGGTGGCGCATCAGGTCGACGATCCGCGTCAGGTCGTCGGCCTCGAAGGCGAGCAGCCACTCGTAGTCGCCGAGCGCGAAGGCGCTGACCGTGTTGGCGCGCACGTCTGGGTACTCCCGGCCCATCATGCCGTGCTCGCGCAGCATCCCCGAGCGCGCGTCGGGCTCCAGCAGGTACCACTCCAGCGAGCGCACGAACGGGTAGACGCAGACGTACTTGCGCGGCTCCTCACCGGCGAGGAACGCGGGGATGTGGGACTTCGCGAACTCGGCCTCGCGATGGACGCCGATGTTGGTCCAGTGCGCGTCGAGCGAGCGGCCGAGCTCGGTGTGACGGAAGGCGATGACGGCGTCCTGCAGCGCGTCTGCGCTCGGCGCGATCAGCCACAGCAGCAGGTCGGCCTCGGCGCGGAAGCCCTGCAGCGAGTAGGTGCCGCGAACGGTCGCCCCGCTGCCGGCGAGCGCCGCCGCCGCTTCGACGGCCGCCGCCGCGCGCCGCTCCGGCGCCAGCCGTCGGGCGGCCGGCGCGCTGAAGGCGGCGTAGAGGGTGAAAAGGTTCTGTTCGGCGGTCACTGGCGGTCTCCAAGCTCTCGCTGCGGCGGTCCCGCCATCGTAGGCGACCACGCGCGACCGTCGTGACCCCGGACGTGGCGGTTCCCGGCCTGCCGCCGGTCCCACCCGTAGTGCCGATCGGCCGTGGAGCGCGCTCCCGCGCGCGCTCGCCCGGCCGTCTCCCCCGGACACTTGCTGGCGACTTCGTGTCGGGGCTGCCGCAGGCCACGCGACCTGCGGCAACCCCGATCCCCGCCGCCCCGGCTTGTGGAACTAAGGTCTGGTCATCCCCTCCCAGGCGAGCCCGGTGTGGGGGCCGTCCTCGATCGGTGCCGCGAAGACGTTCCCGTCGACCGGCAGCACCGTCTCCCTCCCGTCGCGCGTCGTGACCGTCACCCGCTCGACCCCGTCCGGCACGAGCCCGAGCACGTAGTTGGCGATATCGGCGACGGCGCGCCCGCGCAGGAGCTCGGCCCGGTCGACGTCCGCCACCACGGTCGCCTTCGCGGCGCCTTTGGCCCACGTCACGAGCACGAGGCGGTCCTCACCCTTCGGCACCAGCCACATCTTGACCGCGTCGTCGACCGCCGAATCGGCGCCAGACGGCGGAAAGACGCGCAGCGACGCCGCCGGCCGCAGCTCGGTCAGCCCCGTCATCATGAGCTCCGGGATGATTCTGTCCCGGGCGGTCCGCTCGCGGCTGAGTACCGCGACACGGTCGACGAGCTCCATGCCGAATGCCGTCTCAGGCGATCTGCTGACCGGCAGCTCCGTTTCGCCGCCGAGGTCGACGGAGAGCGTGACGGCGCCGGTTGCAACGACCGCGATCGCCACCAGGAGGGTGAGCGCGGTCAGCACCGGCAACGCGATGCTCAGACGGAACTGCCGCAGCCGCGGCGTGCGCCGCGGGGCCCGGCGGCCGGCGGTCGCGTCAGCCTCCGCGACGCGCTCGAACTCCTGCCGCAGGCCGGCGATGAAGGGCGGCTCGACGGCGCTCATGCCAGCCCCTCCTTCATCCCGGGCACGTGCTCGACGCCGGCGACGAGCTGCCGCAGCCCGCGCGAGACGCGCGCACGCGCCGTCTGCTCGCTGATCGCCAGCCGCTGCGCGATCTCCGGATATGACAGCTCCTCGACGACGCGCAGGTGGACGGCCGTCTGCTGATCGGGTCGCAGCCTGCTGAACTCCTCGGCGATCACGGCGCGCAGGTCGGCGAGGCCGGCGAGCTGGACGATCCGCTCGTAGTCGGCCTCGACCAGCTGCGGCACGCGGATGCCGAGCCGCTCGACCGCCTTGCGCTCGACGACGCCCGTGCGTATGTAGCGGTTCAACAGGTTGCGCGCGATCCCGTACAGCCACGCCGCCGTCTCGTCATCGGTCGAGCCGCGGAAGCGACGGCGGCCCTGGTACGCCTGCGCGAAGGTCTCGGCCGTCAGGTCGCGCGCCGCCTCGGCGTCGAAGGTGCGACGGGCCAGGAACGCCAGCACCCGCGTCGCGTAGGCGTCATAGACGCGCTCGAAGGCGCGCGGATCCGTCACCGAGCGAGCGAGGTCGCAGTTGTCGCCGGATGTGCGCCGGAGGCTCATCGAAGAGGGAGTGCCACGAGCACCGATTCTTGTGACGGCATTCCGCCACCGTCGCGCGTCGCGACGTAACCATCACCGTTTCCGACATTCACTGTGACGGCTTGACGGTGACAGTGAGCCCACTTAACCTGCCGAACGCGTCGGAAACCTCACCAAACATCCATATCCGGCGCTGGAACCCAACCAGGGGGCTCTATGTCATATAGCACCACCAACCGCGCGCGGCCGTGGCGTTGCGGCTTGGCGCTTTTCGTCGCATGCGCGGGGCTGCTCATGCTTGCCGCACCCGCACGGGCATTGCCGGTCGCGTTCTGCCCGGCAGCGGGCAGCACGATCTCGCTCGGGCCGTACTCCGGCTGCACCAACAGCATCCAGTCGACTCTGTATGCGATCTCCTTCTACAACTACGCCACTCCGTACCACTGCGTTGTGGGCAAGGCGGGACCGCAGGCGGACGGCTCCAGCGCGGACATCACGACCCAGGTCTGCGGGTATGGCGCGAGCGGCAACGGCATGCTCACCTCGGGGGCCCCGCTCGGCGGCGTAGTCGGCTACGCGCGCGGCATGCACTGGGAAGGAAATACGTTCGGCGGCTACTGGGGCTACAAGGAGATCTAGTCCGATGCCGCTCACCACATCCACGCTGCGCCGACTGCTGCTGCTGCTCGTCTGCGCCGCGGTCGCCGCCTCGTTCGTCGCGCCCACCGGCGGCAGCACCGCTCAATCGAAGGACGCTCCGGCAGCACCCCCGCAGGCGTCCCCGGCATACCCCTTCGAGCAGCCCTCCGCGGCCGTCGTGGCCGCGCGCGAGGCGGAGTTCGAAGAGCAGTTTGCACTGCTGCGCGAGCCGGGCGGCGAGACGATCCCCGCCTCGACCCACATCAGCGACGCCGCGCTCGACGTCGGCGCCTCGCGGCAACTGACGCCGCCGCCGGCGTCCCGACTCGCAGGCGAGGGCGTCGAGCAGCCCGAGTCGATGGTCTTCGTGACCCCGCGCGCCGACGGCTCGCAGTGTCTCCTCAGCGTCGAGCCCGGCACGCACGGCCCCCATCAGACATGCGCCTACGCCGACCAAGCGGTTGACGGCTACTTCGTGATGACGGCCACCGGGCTCGACGGTGCGACGGAGATCTACGGGCTGCTGCCCGACGGCGTCGACGAGGTCGCCGTCGAACTGGCAGACGGCACCAGCGTGACGCTGCCGGTCATCTCGAACGGCTACATGGCCCGCTTCGACCAGCCGACGGCGACGATCACCTGGACTGACGGCGACGACGTCGAGCGCAGCCTGATGGCAGGCGTCGGCAACTGAGAGCGCGGTGCGGAGGCGGCGGCGCGGCCGCCCCGCACCGGTCGTTCACCGGATCCTCACCGCCCCCACGGCGATCTTCGCTTTCCTTGAGGTTCTCTTGAGGAAATCGCGCTGAGGTGAAGTGATGACCACCACGCCGACGGAACACACCACCGCGTTCGAGCCCACTGTGGCGCTCGACGCGTTGCAGGGCCCGGCGGACGGTGACCGCGTCGCGGGTGCCGCACGCCCCGCACCGGGCCGCTACTTCACGCTCGAGGACGGGGGCAGCGAGCGGCTGCTCCCGCTCGAGCGCACGATCACCCACCTCGGCCGCGGCTTCACCGCCGACATCCAGCTCGAGGACGTCAGCGTCTCGCGCCGCCACGCGATCGTCACGCAGCGCCGCGGCGCCGTGAGGATCCTCGACGACCGCAGCTCCAACGGCACCTTCGTCAACGGCCGCAGGATCCAGGAGGCGGAGCTGCGCCACGGCGATGTCGTCGTGATCGGCCGCGTCGTGCTGCAGTACGTCGACGTCCCCGGCTGAGCGACGCTCGGGCCGCACGCCGGCCGTCGCGCTCACGCCGTTCTCTCGTCCGCGCCGGCGAGCGCCAGCAGCGTGTCGGTCCCGACCCCGCGCCCGGCGACGATGCAGGTGCGGCCGTCGCGCAGCCACATCACCGCGGTCCCGCCGTCCAGCTCGTAGACCCACATGGGGATCCCGCGCCAGCTGACGTAGCGTCCGCCGCCGTAGGGCAGCGCGTCGCCGCCGGCGATCGCGTAGCCGACGCGGTCACCGCCGCGGTTGGCGTAGAAGACGGTCCGCACGTCGCGGCCTCCGACACGGTCGCTGCGCTCGCCGGTCGCGCGCCAGTTCGCCCAGGCCGGGAAGGCGACGCCGTCGATCGACGCCTCCAGCAGCCCGCCGCCGCGCACGGCCGGCGCCGGCGCTCTCGCCGCGCGCAGCGTGACCGGAGCGACCTGCGGCACGCTCGGCGCGGCGTCGTCGCCACCGCTCAGCAGCAGGGTCGCCGCGAGCGCGACCGCGACGAGCGCGGCCAGCGCACCGGCGGCCAGCACGAGGCGAGGGCGCCGGCGGCGGCGCGGCGGCGCGACGCTCCGCGCCTCGGTGACGGCCGCCTCCACCCACGTCCGCAGCGCGGGCGAGGCGGTCACGTGCTGCAGCGCGCTCAGGTCGACTCCGGGCTCCATCGGCTCTTCCGTCACTTCAGACTCCGTTCGCTGCCCGCGCCTTCCCGCTCGCCGCCCTCCAGCGTCCGGGCGACGCGCTCGCGCGCCCTGTGCAGGCGAGTCGCGATCGTCGCCTCGCGCGTTCTGAGCACGTCGGCGGCCTCGCGGTAGGAGAGGCCGGCGACGTCGACCGCGACGAGCGCCAGACGGAACTCCTGCGGCAGCGCCGAGATCGCGTCGAGCAGCTCGTGGGCGGCCAGCGCCGCCTCCGGGCGGGCGGAGGCGCGTCTGTCGGGCGTCGCGACAGTGTCGAGCGACGTGCTCTCGCGTGGCCTGCGGGAGGCGGTCCGACGACCGGTGAGGAACGTGTTGCGCAGCGCCCGCACGAGGTAGGCCAGCTCCTGCTCGCCGCGCAGCTCGCGCGGCTTCTCCAGCACCCGCGCGACCGTCTCCTGGACGAGATCCTCTGCCTCCTCGCGCGAGCCGCACAGCGCCCACGCCGCCCGGTGCAGGCGGTCGAGGTGCCGGACGAGCGCCTGCGGCTCGAGGCGCGCCATCGGGCGACTGTAGCGCCGCGCGCGGCCGTCGGCGCCGCCAATCTCCGCGAAGCACTTGCGTTTCGATTCCCGACCATGGCAGTATGTATTAGGTCACCCTAAAACGACAGTGACCTCCATGCTCCCATTCGCGCTCCAAGCCGTCTCAGAATGCCCCGCTCACGCCGACCTCGCGCTTGCGCTCGGGGCCGAGTTCGAGCCGCTCGACGCCGACGAGGCCGACGCCGAGCTGGACGCGCTCGCCGGCGAGCTGGTGGAGCTGCGCCACGCCGCTCCGCGCGAGCAGCTGCTCGGCTGCGCGGCCACCGTCGCCGAGCGCTTCGCAGCCGTCGCGACGCCGCAGAGAATCGCCCGCGACTGCGTGCTCGACGACCTGCTGCTGCATCGCGTGCTGCGCCGCAACGCCGGCCACGCGCTGCCGCTGACGGTCGTCGCCGTCGAGGCCGGCCGCCGCGTCGGCATACCGCTCGGGATCGTCGGGCGCGGTCGCGAGCAGTACCTCGCCCACGCCGCCTTCGCCGATCCGCACGTCGCCGACATGAGCCAGCCGGGCCGGCTCGTCGACCTCGGCGGCCGTGAGCAGGAGGTCGGCTGGCAGTGCGCGCACCAGCTCGCCGCCCTGCTGCTCAACCGGATCGCCGAGCGCGCCGAGCGGATCGGCAACGTGACGTGGGCCCTCCAGGCCGCCGAGCTGCGGCTGGCGCTGCCGGTCGGCGAGGAGGCGCGCGAGCGGATGGAGCGCGATCTCCAGCGCGTCCGGGCGCGCCTCAACTGAAGCGCCGCGGCGACCGCCTCCGCGCGCCCGCGTCCGACACCGCCTCCGGCGCGCTGCGAAGCCCTATGATCGGCTGCGTGGGCAACGTCCGCGGACACACGGCCGACGACTATCTCGAGGCGATCTACGCGCTCGTCTTCCCGGTCGGCGAATACCGCCCGGCCGACGCGGCGACGCCGATCGCCGCGCGCGTCGCCGACAAGCTGGGCGTCTCGCGCGCCGCTGTCGGCGAGACGCTCAGACGGCTCGAGGACGAGGGCCTGGTCGAGCGGATGCCGAACCGCTGGATCTCGCTGACGCCGACGGGCGTGGAGCGTGCAGAGCAGGTCGTACGCCGCCGCCGCATCGTCGAGCGCTTCCTGTCGGACTTCCTCGACTACGCGCCGGCCGACGTCCACGCCGCCGCCGAGACCGTCGGCGACACCTTCACCGACGAGATGGTCGAGCGGCTGCACGAGCGGCTCGGCTATCCCGAGCGCTGCCCGCACGGCTGGCCGGTCGCCCCCGACGTCGAGCAGGCCGAGAACGAGCAGCTGCTGACGCTCGCCGAGCTGACCGCCGGCGAGGAGTGCGAGATCGTGCGCGTCGCCAAGGACGACGGCGAGCTGATCGGCTGGCTGTGGGACGAAGGCTTCCGCCCCGGCGCGCACGTGCACGTCGAGGACGTGCAGGCTGCCGCCGGCCATCTGCGCGTGCGGATGGACCGCGACGGGGATCCCGGCGACGAGCGCGTGATCGCCGCGAAGGCCGCCCGCAGCCTGTTCGTGCGTCGCGCCGGCGGCTGAACACCGCGGCTTCCGCAGCGCTCGGTGCGCCCGCGACCCCCCGGACCGGGGGCTCCCGCCGCCCGGGTGCCGCAAAATGTGCCGCGCGTGCATGCGGCGCACCCGGAGATCAGGTAGACCCGTCGTGCCGTACGCCGTTCCGACTTCACCGCAAAGGAGCTTCATGGCCATCGCATCCGCCGCGCCTGCGCAGCAGCGCGGCCTCGTCCTCGCCGACGCGATCCCCGGCGCGCGCGTCCGCGACATCGCGCTTGTGCTGGCCGGCGCCGGGCTGACCGCGCTGCTGGCGCAGGTCGCGATCCCCGTCCCGCCGTCGCCGGTCCCCGTCACCGGGCAGACGCTCGCGGTCGGCCTCGTCGGCGCGACCCTCGGCGCGCGTCGCGGCACCGCCGCGATGCTGCTGTACGCGCTGCTCGGTCTCTTCCTGCCGGTCTACGCCGAGGGCAACTCGGGCTGGGACGTCATCACCGGCGCCAGCGGCGGCTACATCGTCGGCTTCATCTTCGCCACCGGCGTCGTCGGCTACCTCGCCGAGCGCGGCGCCGACCGCAAGGTGCTGACCGCATTCGTCTCGTTCGTCGCCGCGCAGCTGATCGTCTTCGCCTTCGGCCTCGTCGGCCTCAAGCTGGCCGTCGGCCAGGACTGGAGCTGGACGATCCACAACGGCTTCGCGATCTTCATCGTCGGCGGCATCATCAAGGCGATCGTGGGCGCGATCGTGCTGCCGTCCGCCTGGCAGATCGTCAGACGCGTCGAGCGCGGCTGAGAACGGTTGAAGGGAGAGGCCGGGTCGGGGATGATCCCGGCCCATGGCCTCTCCCGCGCAGGACCCCGACGGAACCGCGACCGCTCGTTCCAAGAGAGACAGAGCACGCCTGATCGCGGTCGCGATCCTCGCGGCGATCGCGGGCCTGTTCGCGATCGTCAACCTCGAGCAGGTCAAGGTCGACCTGATATTCGGCTCAGCGAAGCTGCCGCTGATCATCGTGATCGTCCTCTGCCTGCTGATCGGCGTGGCGATCGGCGCGGTGCTCGGCCGCCGCGGCGGCAAGGGCAGCCGCGACTGAGCAGCGCGCTCAGCCGGTGAGGCCGGCGACGGCCTCGACGTCGGCGAGCGGCCGTGCCTGGTCTGGCGCCGCAGCATGGATATCCGGGCTATCTCAAGTGGGCAAGGGCGCGAATTTGCAGGGATAACGCAGAGAGGTTGCAGACTGCGCGTTCCCTGTTTCAGAGGCGGCGGGGGCGGCGGGTCTGGGCGCCGTCACGCGGCGGAGATCGCGATACTGAGCGCGTGGACGATCCGATGCCGATCACCGAGCAGCTCGCGCTGCCGCTGTCGGAGGTGACGCTGCGCGCCAGCCGCTCCTCGGGACCGGGCGGGCAGCACGCGAACGTGACGGCGTCGCGGATCGAGGCCGTCTTCGACGTCGACGCGTCGGCGACGCTGGCGCCGTGGCAGAAGGCCCGGATCGCCGCGAGACTGGGACGGCGCGTGACGGCCGTCTCGCAGGACGCCCGCAGCCAGGCGATCAACCGCGAGCTGGCGCTGGAGCGCCTGCGCGAGCGGCTCGCCGCCGCGCTCGCGGTGCCGCGTCCGCGCACCAAGACGAGACCGACGCGCGCGTCGAGAAGACGCCACGCGCAGGCGAAGCAGCGTCAGTCGGCGCGCAAGCAGGCGCGCCGCCCGCCGCGCGGCGACGACTGAGGCGCCGGCACGCGGGCATGCGCCCGGCCGGTGCCGGGCAGCGAGTGCGCAGCAATGGCTGAGACGCGACTGGCGAAGTGCCGGCGCGGCGCCGTGGCGTCACGAGCCGGCGCGCCCGGCAATCCCTGCGCGCTAGCCTCCGCCGCATGCGCCGCCTGTTCGGACCGTTCTTCGTCCTCGCCGGGATCCTGCACTTCGTCAAGCCGCGGATCTACGAGTCGATAATGCCGGACTGGCTGCCGGCCCACCGCGCGCTCGTCTACGCCAGCGGCGTGGCCGAGATCGCCGCCGGCGCCGCCACGCTGCACCCCCGCACCCGCCGCTTCGGCGGCCGGCTCGGGGTCGCGACGCTCGTCGGGGTCTTTCCCGCCAACCTGCACATGGCGCTCCATCCCGAGCGTTATCGCGCCATCCCCGGCGGCCAGCCCGCGCTGCTGGCACGCCTGCCGCTGCAGCTGCTGCTGATCGCCTGGGCCCGCGCCGCAGGCCGCGATTGACCCGCCGTACCGCATCACTCTGAAATTCACTGGTAAACGGGCAAGTTTCTTCGCCGCGTTCTCACGGTGACAATCTGGCGCCCATACGTCACCTTCACACCGAATCTGAACTTCAGAGTGGTGCGCCGCGCACCGATCAACGTGGCATGGAGGCAGTCTCCACCGTTCGTCGGGTCCAGACGCGCGCGCTCGCGTGGGTCCCGCGGGGCCAGCAACTGCCCGATCCCGTCTGGCGCGGGCGCCACACCGGCCTGCTGATCCTCCTCTGGGTCCACGTCCCCGCGCTCTTCGCCTTCGCGCTGGCGCGCGGCACCGGCGTGCCGCACGCGCTGCTGGAGATGACGCCGATCGTCCTCTGCGCCGCGCTCGCCCAGGTCGAGGCGCTCGGCCGCCGCGGCCGCGCCGCCGCCGTCACGATCGGCCTGCTGACCTGCTCGGCGATCCTCGTGCACCTGTGGGACGGCACGATCGAGGCCCACTTCCACTACTTCGTGATGGTCGTCGCGCTCGCCGCCTACGAGGAGTGGTTCCCCTACCTGCTCGCATTCGCCTACGTCGTGCTGCAGCACGGCCTGATGGGCGCGATGGACCCGAGCACCGTCTACGAGCACGGCGAGGGCGACGAGCGCAGCCCGTGGCTGTGGGCCGGGATCCACGGCGGCTTCATCGCCGCGCTCGGGATCGCCAGCATGGCGACCTGGAAGGCGAACGACTCTGTCCGCCTGCACCTGCGCGCGAGCGAGCGGCGCTTCCACCGCGCCTTCGACGACGCCCCGCTCGGAATGTCGCTGATCGACCGCGACGGGCGCATCATCGAGGCGAACCGCTCGCTGCAGCGCCAGACGCTCTACTCCGCCGGGGAGCTGTCGCAGCTGTTCATCTGGGACCTCTGCACCGAGGACGTGCGCGGCACCCACCGCGCGAACTGGCCGCCGACGGAGGACCAGCGCGACCTCGAGTTCGGCTTCCTGCGCAAGGACGGGACCGTCGGCTGGGGTCTCTGGAGCATCTCGCAGATGCACGACGACGACGGCGCGCTGCAGAACTACGTCGTGCAGGTGCTCGACCTCACCAAGCGCAAGCAGGTCGAGCAGGAGCTGGCCCACAACGCCAACCACGACCCGCTCACCGACCTGCCCAACCGCACGCAGCTGACGGCGCGGCTGCAGGAGGCGCTGGAGCGCGGCAGCGAGAGCCGCCGCGGCGTCGCCGTGATCTTCATCGACCTCGACAACTTCAAGGTCATCAACGACTCGCTCGGCCACGAGGCCGGCGACCGCCTGCTGCGCAACGTCTCCGAGCGGCTGCGGCGGGTGCTGCGGCCGGAGGACCTGCTGGCGCGTTTCGGCGGCGACGAGCTGGCCGTCTGCATCGAGCAGGTCGACGCGGCCGACGGCGCGCTGCGCGTCGCCGACCGGATGGCGACGGCGCTGCGCGCGCCGTTCGTGCTCGACGGCGAGCAGCGCTTCGTCACCGCCAGCTTCGGGATCGCGCTCGCAGGCGCCGACGACGCGGAGCGCTCGCCGGAGGCGCTGCTGCGCGACGCCGACGCCGCGATGTACCGCGCGAAGGAGCGCGGCAAGGCGCGCGCCGAGGTCTTCGACACGACGATGCGGCGACGCGCCGTCGAGCGGCTGGAGCTGGAGAGCGGCCTGCGCGACGCGCTCACGCGCGGCCAGCTGCGCGTCGTCTACCAGCCCGAGGTGTCGCTCGAGAGCGGCCGGATCGTGATGGTCGAGGCGCTGCTGCGCTGGGATCACCCGCAGCACGGGCCGGTCTCGCCGGGGCGCTTCATCCCGATCGCCGAGCAGAGCGGCCTGATCGTCCCGATCGGCGCCTGGGTGCTGCGCGAGGCGTGCCGCCAGGCGGCGCGCTGGAACGCGCAGAACGGCGGCGACGGGGTCGTCGTCGCGGTCAACCTGTCACCGCGCCAGCTCGGCGCGACCGACCTCGCGGCGACGGTGCGCGGAGCGCTGGAGGGCGCGAGCCTGCCGCCGGACAGGCTCTGCCTGGAGATCACCGAGAGCGCCGTGATGGCCGATCCCGACGCGGCGATCGAGTCGCTGCACATGCTCAAGCGGCTCGGCGTCAAGCTTGCGATCGACGACTTCGGCGTCGGCTACTCGTCGCTCAGCCACCTGCGCGAGCTGCTGCCCGTCGACGTGCTGAAGATCGACAGATCGTTCATCGACGGGCTCGTGCTGCGCGGCGAGGACCGTGCGATCGTGACCGCCATCGTCGAGCTGGCCCGCTCGCTCGGCGTGGACGCCGTCGCCGAGGGCGTCGAGACGCCCGAGCAGGCGGCCGTGCTGCGGACGATGCGCTGCCACGTCGCGCAGGGCTTCCACTTCGCCAGACCGCAGTCGCCCGGCGACGTCGCGCAGCTGCTCGACGTGCACCAGCTCGGCGAGCTGCTCGGCTGAGCCGCTAGGCGCCGAGGCCCTGCAGCTGACTGACGAGCGAGGCGCCGGAGAGGCCGGCGTTGACGCGCACGCGGTTGAGCGTGAAGCGAGCGGCCTCGTCGGGCTCGGCGAGACCGGGGTTGACGGTCGTCGCCGCGAGGTAGCCGGCCTGCTCGACGGCGGCGATCACCGCGTCGTCGTATCTGCCGGCCGGGTAGCAGAAGAAGTTGACCGGGACGCCGAACGCCTTCTGCAGCCGTCTGCGCGACTGGCCGATCTCGCGCGCCAGCGTGGCGGCGTCGACGGTCGTCAGGTCGGGGTGGTCGATCGTGTGCGAGTCGATCTCCCAGCCGTCGGCGATCAGCTCCTTGACCTGACCGTCGGTGAGGCCGTAGGTCGGCTCGTGCAGGTTGCCGACCTTGAGGTTCAGGACCGCCGGCCAGCCCAGTCTTCTCAGCACCGGGCGGGCGTTGGCGTAGTTGGAGTGGTAGCCGTCGTCGATCGAGACGACGACCGCTCTCGCGGGCAGCGGTGCGCCTCTGTGCCAGAAGTCCCACACCTCCTGCTGCGTGACGGCGACGTAGCCGGCGTCGTGCAGCGCCTGCATCTGGTCGGCGAACTCGGACGCTCTCACGTAGAGGTCCGGGAAGGGCGCGTCGGCCGGCGGGTCGGTCGTGACGTGGTACATCAGGATCGGCACCGACCGAGCCGGGCCGGGCTCGCCCATGTCACGCGCGGCGGTCGGGTCGACGGCCGCTCTTCTGGCGGCCGCCCTCCTCGCCGTCGCTCTTCTGGCGGCCGCCGTCGTCTGGCCGGCGCGGGCGGCGGTCGGCTCGTCCTCGCCGCCGGTGGCGCGCGTGGCGACGACCACGACGAGCACCAGCGCGGCGGCGAGCACCAGCAGCGCGACGACGCGCCGGCGCAGGATGTGCGGCGGGACCCCTGACATGCGAGAACCAGCATGGTGGCAGAGACGGACGGGAAGACCCGGTCACATGGACCCGGCCGCCCGGCTCGTGCGCTCGCTGCGCCCATTGATCGCCGACGAGCGCGTGCTCGACGCGATCGTCGCGGTGCCGCGCGAGCTGTTCGTCCCGCCGCACCTGCTCGACCGCGCCTACGACGACGAGGCGCTGCCGATCGGGCGCGGGCAGACGATCTCGCAGCCGCTGATCGTCGCGCGGATGCTGGAGCTGCTCGAGCTCGGCCCCGACGACCGCGTGCTCGACGTCGGCACCGGCTCGGGCTGGCATGCCGCGCTGCTGGCGCAGCTGGCCGCGCACGTCTGGACGATCGAGCGCCACCCCGACCTCAGCGGCTGGGCGCAGCGCAACCTGGCGGCGGCGGGGATCGGCGGCGACGCCGTCACGGTGATCGCCGGCGACGGCTCGCTCGGCCTGCCGGAGGCGGCGCCGTTCGACGCGATCAACGTCGCGGCGGCCGCGTGGGATCTGCCGGCGGCGCTGGAGCAGCAGCTCGCGCCCGGCGGCCGGCTCGTCGCGCCGATCGGCGGCGACGGCCAGCAGCTCGTGCTCGTGGAGCGTTCGGCCGACGGCGCGGAGCTGCGGCGCACAGGACTGGAGGCGGTCCGCTTCGTGCCGCTGGTGGAGGGCGATCCGTAGGGCTGGCAG
>DATIOB010000846.1:0-4798 GCA_035473605.1 Conexibacter sp. | reverse complement strand
CTCAGGAGCGCGTCGATGCCGAGGAAGTCGTTCGCGCGCAGCGGTGTGGTGGGGGTCGTCGATGCGGTCATGCACGAATCTTATAAAATCTAAGAATGGATGGAAGAGACTCAGCCGCCGCTGGCGCCCCCGCGCCCGGCGGCGCCCCCGCCCCCTCTGCCCTCGGCGACCTGCTCGTGCTCGACTTCTCGCGCGTGCTCGCCGGCCCGCTCGCGACGATGCTGCTGGCCGACTACGGCGCGACGGTCGTGAAGGTCGAGCGGCCGGGATCGGGCGACGACACGCGCGCGTGGGGCCCGCCGCGCGACGCCGCCGGCACCGCCACCTACTTCCTCTCGGTCAACCGCAACAAGCGCTCGCTGGCGCTCGACCTGCAGGACCCGGCCGACCTCGCGCTCGCACGCGAGCTGGCGGCGCGCGCCGACGTCGTCGTCGAGAACTTCCGCCCCGGCGTGATGGCGAGACTGGGGCTCGACCACGCGACGCTCGCCGCCGCCAACCCCGGGCTCGTCTACGCGACGATCAGCGGCTTCGGCAGCAGCGGCGCCGGCGCCGCGCTGCCCGGCTACGACCTGCTCGTGCAGGCCGTCGGCGGGCTGATGTCGGTCACCGGACCGGCCGACGGCGATCCGCAGAAGGCCGGCGTCGCGCTCGTCGACGTGATCGCCGGGCTGTTCACGACGACCGGGATCCTCGCCGCGCTGCGCCACCGCGCCGCGACCGGCGCCGGCCAGCTGATCGAGGTCGACCTGCTCTCCTCGCTGCTGGCCGCGCTCGTCAACCAGGCCTCCGCGTACACGGCCGGCGGCGTCGTGCCGAGCCGGATGGGCAACGCCCACCCCAGCATCGCGCCGTACGAGCTGTTCGGCGCCGCCGACGGCACGCGGGTCGTGCTGGCGGTCGGCAACGACCGCCAGTTCGCCCGCCTCTGCGACGTGCTCGGCGCGCCGGCGCTGGCCGCCGAACCGCGCTTCGCGACCAACCCCGCCCGCGTCGCCGCCCGCGTCGAGCTGCGCGCCGCGCTGGAGGAGCGCCTCGCGAGCGCACCCGCGGCGCAGTGGGCGCAGGCGCTGCTGGAGGCCGGCGTGCCCGCGGGCGAGGTCAACGACCTCGCCGGCGCCTTCGCGCTCGCGCAGCAGCTCGGGCTGGAGCCGATCGCGGAGCTGGAGCCGCTCGCGGGCGTCGGCGCTCCCACCTCCGTCGCCCGCAACCCCGTCCGCATGTCCGCCACCCCGCCGCGCCACGACACCGCCCCGCCCGCGCTCGGCGAGCTGAGCGCCGCCGCGGCGCGCGAGCTGTTCGGCGCCGGCTGAGCGGCCCGCGAGGCGAGCCGCTTCTGCGGCCCCCTCGCGTGCCGAGAGCGCTATCCGACGCGCACCCGCTGCGTGATCGTCCGCGCGCGCAGCTCGCCGCGCGGCGTGATCCGCACGCGCACGACGGCGGTGACCGGACGGCCGGCGCGGCTCGCGGCCAGCGCACGCCGCTGGTCGCGCGCGGAGAGGCGCAGCCGCAGCGTGGCGATCCCGCCGGAGCGGACGGTGCCGCGCGAGGCGGCGGCGCGCAGCGGCGCGCTGCCGCCGCGCCAGCTGAGCCGGCCGGTGGCGCGCACGGACGCGGCGGAGCCGACGCCGACGCGCACCACGACGGCGCGATCGGCGCGCAGGCGCCGCGGCTCGACGACGACGCTGCCGCGAACCGCCTGCAGGACGGGCGCAACGGCCGCGGGCGCCGGAGCCGGGGCAGGCGCCGGCGGGGCCGGGACCGGCGGCACCGGCGTCGGCACCGGCGCCGGCTTGGGCGTGACGGCGGCCAGCGCGGCGGCGACGTCGACGTTGCCGCCGGTCACCGTGCGCCCGAAGAGCGCCGGCTGCGGCGTCGTCGTCGACAGCAGCGCGTCGCGCAGCTGCGGCATCGTCAGGCTCGGGTTGCGCGCCAGCAGCAGCGCGGCGGCGCCGGCGACGTGCGGGCTCGCCATCGAGGTGCCGTTGTGGCGGACATAGGCGTCGTCGCGCGTCTCGTCGAGGCAGACTGCCGTCAGGTCGGCGATCCGCACGCCGTCCAGGCCCGCCGGCGTGTCGTCGGAGGAGACGAGCCGCACGCGCACCTTCACCTCGTCGGCGCCGTCGGCCAGCAGCGAGTATCTGCTCTGCTGCCAGCCGCCGGTCGTGAAGCGGCCGATCTCGCTCCAGCCGACGCCGTCGATCGTCCGCTCGACGATCGCCATGCCGGAGGGGGCGTCAGGATCGCCGAGGTCCGCTCTCGCCTGCGTCAGCAGCGTGCAGGCGCGTCTGCCGGCGAGGCTGAACGCTCTGCTGGTGACGTAGCTGTCGATGCCGGGCTGGAGGTCGCCGGCGGCCGGCATCGCCAGCTCGTCGCCGTCGGGCTCGGCGACGACCGCCCACTGCTGGCCGGCCGGACCGGTCGTCCACTCGGTCGGGAAGCTCGCGACGTCGATCGGCAGGTCGTGGGCCGCTCTGTAGCTCGGCGTGGTGCTGAGGATCTGGCTGCCGGGCGCGCCGACGTCGACCGCCTGGCGCCCGTAGTTCGAGAACCACGAGAGGTCGCCGATGTTGCCGGTCGCCGCGACGCAGACGATGTTGTCGAGCGGCAGTCTGCACGGGTACGCGGCGTCTCTGTCGACGTCCTCGCCGTCGTTGCCGGCCGCGACGACGAACAGCGTTCCGGGCGAGAGCCGGATCGCGTCGGAGACCGCGTTCGAGAGGCTGGGACCGCCGAGGCTGGCGTTGACGACCGGCAGCCCGAGCTGCCCGGCGTAGGCGAAGGAGGCGGCGATGTCGGCGCTGGTGCCGGTGCCGGCGTCGAGCGCGCGCAGCGCGACGAGGCCGACCTGCCAGTTGACGCCGGCGACGCCGATCCCGTTGCCGCCGACGGCGCCGATCGTGCCGGCGACGTGCGTGCCGTGGCCGTTGGCGTCGGCGGTCGGATCGCCGTCCTCGTCGAACGGGTCGCGGAAGTCGCGCGAGAGGTCGACGCGCAGGTTGGCGTCGAGGTCCTCGTGGTGGGCGATGCCGGTGTCGACGACGCCGACCAGCGTCTGCGCCGAGCCGGTCGTGACGTCCCAGGCGCGCGCGGTGCCGAGGTCGACGCCGGGCGTGCCGGCGCGCACGCCGTCATCACCGGGCGCGAGCGCCTGCGCCAGCGGCTGGCCGGTGTTGTGCAGCCCCCACAGCTGCGGCAGCAGCGGGTCGTCCGGCAGCTGCGCGACCTCGAAGCGGTAGTTGGGCTCGGCCCACAGCACGTCGGAGCGGCGTTCGAGCGCGCGCACCGCCGCGGCGGTCGAGACGCCGTCCTCCAACCGGACGACGCGCGTCGCCGGCAGCGCGATCGCGGCTGAGCGCTCGGCGCCGGCGGCGTTCGCCGCGCGCGTCTGCGCAGCGCCGCTCGTGCCCTTCGCGAAGCGCACGACGACCTCGCCCGGGATCGTGTCGGCGGCGGCCGCGACGGTTGGCAGGAGCGCGAGCGACGACAGCGCCGCGACCAGCGGCGGGAGCGAACGGCGGGTGATGCGCATGACGGGATTGACCTCCGGCGGTGACTTCTCTTCCCCCGGCAATCGGCGCGCCCGCCGCGCGCTTGAGCGCTGAGGTGCCCAAACACCCCTACAACGACGAGAGCCCCGCAGCGGCGGGGCTCTCGGCAAAACGGTGTGGCGATGCGCTACGAGGCGGTGTTCGCCGCTCTCTCGCGCTCGTTCTCCGGCGGGGCGTCTCTGTACGGGTACGGGTTGGAGGCGTTGCGGTCGCCCTGACCGCTGACCTTGCCGTCCTCCTCGTGGTACTCCTGCTCCGCGTTGACCGCCCAGATGTCGTGTCTGGTGCCGTCGACGAGGTTGTCGACCGCGCGCATCGCGGTCAGCATCGAGTGGTCGGAGTTGTTGTAGCGGTGGAGGCCGTTGCGGCCGACCTGCACGAGGTTGGGCGTCTCGGCCAGCCAGTTCTTGACGACCTCGAGGTTTCTCGCGTACTGCTCGTCGTAGACCGGGTAGGCCTTGTGGACGCGCGTCGCGAAGCCCATCGTGACTCTCGACGGGTCGCCGAGGCCCATCTCGCCCAGCTCGCGCTTGGCCAGCTCGACGAGGTCCTCGTCCTTCATGTTCCAGAGCGCGTCGCCCTCGAAGCAGAAGTACTCCATGCCGATCGACGCCTCGTGGTCGTTGGGCACCATCCACGGGCTCCACGAGCGGAAGTTCTGGATCCGGCCGACCTTGACGCCGGGCTCGTGGATGTAGATCCAGTTGTCCGGGAAGAGGTCTCTGCCGTCGATCACGAGCGAGACCGTGAGGAAGTCGCGGTAGCGCAGGCTGCGGCCCGCGTCGCGGACCTCGGCGGGCGCCTCGGGATCGGTGATTCTCGTCGTCGTGCCGAGCGGCAGCGAGGAGATCACCGCGCGCGCCTCGATCGTCTCGCCGCCGGCGATCACGCCGGTCGCGAGGCCGTTCTCGATCACGACTCTCGTGACGGGCGCGTTCATCCGCACCTCGCCGCCGTGCGCCTCGATCTCGGCGACCATTCTCTCCCACATCTGGCCGGGGCCGAATCTGGGGTAGTGGAACTCGCCGATCAGCGATCTGATCTCGTTGCCCTTGTTGCCGAGGAACGCGGCCTTGGCGGCCGAGAAGAACGACAGCCCCTTGATCCGCTGCGCGGCCCAGTCGGCGCGCAGTGGACCCGACCGATAGCGCGGTCGTGACGATCGGCGAATTCCACTCCGGCACCGCGACAAACATCATTCCCGATCGCGCGATAATTTCCGGCACCGCGCGTACACTCAATGCACC
>DATIOB010000845.1:0-5573 GCA_035473605.1 Conexibacter sp. | reverse complement strand
TCGCGCGCGCTCGGGCCGATCCCGTACGCGGCCAAGATCCACGGCAGCGCACTGGAGTACACCGTCGTGCCGCAGCCGGAGCGCTTCCTCGACCCCGCCCGTCGCGGGATCGCCGGGGCGCGCGGCGTGCTGGTCGGCTCGCGCCACACCGCCGAGCGGCTGTGGGACACGCTGCAGGAGCCCGACCTGCCGCCGCGCACGCGCCTGGGCCCGCCCGGCGTCGACGTCGGCCGCTTCGCGCCGCGCGAGCCGGCCGCCGCGCAGGCCGGCCTGCGCGAGCTGGCCGAGACGCTGCGGCGGCGCATCGAGGAGGCCGCGACGGCCGAGGCGGCGATCGCCGAGACGCCGATGGACGCGGTCACGGCCGGGACGATCGAGGCGGCCGTCTCCGAGACGTCGGGCGCGCAGCCCGCCGGCCTCTCCTCGTTCGCGGCCGACGACGCCGCCGCCGCGGCCGCGCTGGAGCGGCTGCTGGAGGCGCCCGAGGATCCGCTCGTCGCCTTCGTCGGCAAGCTGATCGTCTCCAAGGGCGTCGACCTGATGGTCGCCGCCTGGCCGCTGGTGCTGGCGCAGGAGCCGCGCGCGCGGCTGGTCGTCGTCGGCTTCGGCGCCTACCGCGTCGGCGTCGAGCGGCTGATCGGCGCGCTCGCCGACGGCGACCTCGCGGCGGTCGCCGCGCTCGCCGAGGAGGGGCGCGCCGCGGAGGGCGGCCCGGCCGGCACGCCGCTGCGCCACCTGCGCGCCTTCCTCGACGGCCTCGAGGCCGACCCCGCCGCGCGCGAGCGCTACCTCGCCGCCGCGCGGACGCTGCGCGAGCGCGTCGTGCTGACCGGCCGGCTGGAGCACGACGAGCTGCGCGACCTGCTGCCGGCCTGCGCCGCGCAGATCGTCCCCAGCACCTTCCCGGAGGCGTTCGGGATGGTCGCCGCGGAGGCGGCGGCCTGCGGCGCGCTGCCGATCTGCGCCGACCACTCCGGCCTCGCCGAGGTCGCCGGCGCGCTCGCCGACGCCGTCCCGCCGGAGGCGGCCGGCCTGCTCGCCTTCCCGGTCGAGGGCGACGTCGTGGGGGAGATCGCCGCGCGCGTGCTCGGCTGGCTGGAGGCGCCGCAGGAGCTGCGCGAGCGGACGCGCACGGCGCTCGTGGAGACCGTCCGCGAGCGCTGGTCGTGGGAGGGCGTCGCGCGCGGCGTGATCGCCGCAGCGCAGGGCCGGCTCGACGAACTTGCGCCGCCGCCCAGACGTTCCGCGCAGTAGACACTGGATTATCGGCCGGCCCCTCGGATAGAGTCGCGCATGGAGATGATGCAGAGCTCACGGAGACGAGCAGCGCTCGTCGCCACGGTCGCGGTCTCGGCGCTTGTCGGGACGGTCGGTTGCGGCGGTGACGACATCAAGGGGTCGCGCGCAGACCTGGTCCACGGCAAGCAGTTGTTCGTGGAGAGATGCGGCGCGTGCCACACCTTGACGCGCGCTGGAACGAGAGGGACCGTCGGCCCCGACCTCGACGCCGCCTTCGCGCAGTCGATCGAGGACGGCTTCGGTCGCGACACCGTCCAGGGCGTCGTCTACGAGCAGATCCTCTATCCGAACTCCGAGATGCCGGCGAAGCTCGTCGAGGGGCAGAGCGCCCACGACGTCGCCGCCTACGTCGCCAACGCCTCCGCCAAGGGCGGCGAGGACCAGGGCGCGCTCGCGTCGGCCGTCAGAAGAGCCGAGCAGAGAGCGGCGACGGCCGAGAACGGCAGAATCGAGATCGACGCCGATCCCTCCGGCCAGCTCGCCTACGTCGTCAGCGCCGCGACCGCGACGGCCGGAGCGCTCCAGATCGACTCCAGAAACGCCTCGACGGTGCCGCACGACATCGCGCTCGAGAGCGCCGACGGCACCGAGCTGGGCAAGGGCGAGACCGTCTCCGGCGGCGGCGTCTCGACCGTCAACACGGACGTCAGACCGGGCAGATACACCTTCTTCTGCTCGCTTCCAGGTCACCGCGAGGGTGGCATGGAAGGAACGCTGACCGTCAGATAGGGCGCGCTTCGCCGGGCGGCCGGGCCGCGGCCGCCTGGTCGCGGTCCTCCTGCTGCGAGGCCTGGTAGAAGAACCAGGCCAGCGCGGCGAGGATGACGACTATGTCGAGCGTCATCATCAGGCCGCCGGCGGTGCCCTGGTCGGCGCGCGGGCTGAAGCCGAGCGGCCGCTCGCCGGTCCCGTATGCGCCGGCGTAGAGCACGCCCTTCGTGAAGACGAAGATCATGCCGAGGAACATCGTCGACATGCGCGCGGCGAAGATGTAGCCGATCTTCCACAGATCGCCGGGCATCCGCCGCTTCTGCGGCTCCAGCACCGGCCACCACAGCAGCAGGTTGGCGGCGAGGAAGAACTCGTGCTGCAGCGCGTGCAGGAAGGGGTTGCCGAGCGCCCCCTCGAACAGCACGCTCGCGTGCCAGGCGTAGATCGTCAGCACGTACAGCGGCAGCGCGACCAGCGGTCTCCGCAGCGTGCGGAAGATCCGCCGCAGCCAACGTCGTCTGGCAAGCAGCACGAGCGCGGGGCGGGGGAGGTAGAAGAGCAGCAGCGGCGCGCGCAGGCCGGCCAGCAGGAACGGCGCGGCGAGGTCGCCGAGCAGCAGGTGCTGGGCCATGTGCGCGCTCATCAGCTCGCCGTCGTAGGCGTCGAGCGGGCCGTTGAGCGCGACCGTCAGCAGCACGATCCCGATCCACCAGCAGGCCTGCTGGCCGCGGCCGACGCGCAGGCCGCGGCGGCGCACGATCGCGACGGCGCGCAGGTAGAGCCAGCAGGCCAGCGCGACCAGCAGCAGGACGACGGGGTCGAAGGCGAGCTTCATCGGCGCCTCCCATCGTCGCGCGCCGGGCGCCGGCGGGCGCCGGCGGTGTCAGCGCGCGGGCGGGGCGCCGGCGCGCCTCTCATGTCAGCGCGCGTGCGACGAGCACGAGCGCGACGATCACGACGGTGACGATCAGCACGTAGAGGAGGAGACGGAACGCCTCCTCCTCGGACCGCAGCGGGTTCAGCATCCCGGCGCCACCTACAGCAGGTAGACCGTGCTGTACACGATCACCCACATCACGTCGACGAAGTGCCAGTAGATCCCGGGGATCTCGACACCGCGGTGCTCCTGCGGCGAGAAGTGGCCGCGGAAGGCGCGCGTCGTGACGATGATCAGGATCAGCAGGCCGAGCGCGACGTGCGCACCGTGCAGGCCCGTCAGCCCGTAGAAGACCGACGCCTGCGCGCTGTCATACGGCGCGAAGCCGATGTGGACGTACTCGTTGATCTGGATGAAGAGGAAGGTCGCGCCGAGCATGGCGGTCGTCGCCATGCCGGCCTTGAACGCCGAGCGGTTGCCGCGCTTGATCGCCTCGAGCGCCCAGTGCAGGGTGATCGAGGAGGACAGGAGGATCGCGGTGTTGACGCCGGCGATCAGCTTCGGCAGCTCCGTCCCCTCCGCCGGCCACGGGTTCCCGTCCACGACCCGGACGAAGAAGTAGGCCGTGAAGAAGGCCCCGAAGACCATGATCTCGGAGATGATGAACAGCAGCATCCCGAGCATCTGCGGGTCCACACGGGAGCTTCGATGCGCCTCCGGCGGGCCGTGGTGATGCTCGGCCTCGCCGGCGTGGTGCAGCGAAGAGGTGGCGGAGGCGGCTTCCATCAGGCGGCCTTCACTCCCGCTCCGGTCTGCGCCGGCTCGGCCTCGCTGACGTCGATCTCGATGTGCTCGACCGGCGCGGCGGTGATCTTCTGCACGCGGCCGATCAGGTCGCTGCGCAGCCAGCGCGAGCGCATCTGCGGCAGCGTCGCGATCACGACCTCGTCGACGCGGTGGAACTGCAGCGCGTTGGCGACGGCGGCGTACGGGTCGGGGTCGCCGATCCCGCCGGTCGCCGGTATGCCCGCTCTCGCGAGTCTGTCGAGCAGCGTCTGGAGGCGGTCTCTCGCGGTCGAGGTGTGGTGGCCGTGGCCGCCCTCCTGGGGCACGACGACGAGGAAGCGGTGCGGCGACTCGCTCGCGCGCCGTCTGAGGTCCTCGAACAGCGCCTCGCATCTGGCCGTCTTGTTGGTGACGATCAGCGTGTGCTTCTCGGGGTTCTTCTCGCGCTCGGCCTCGACGTCGACGACGACGTGCTGGATCGGCAGCCCGGTCGCGTGCTCGAGGCGCTCGATCAGGTCGTGGCGCAGCCAGCCCGAACGGGTCTCCGGGTGGGTCGAGAGGATGATCTCGTCGATCCGGTACTCACGCACGGCGTCGAGCGTCGCGGTGTACGGATCGGGGTCCATCACGTCGCCGATCGCGTTGATCCCGTGCTCTCTGATCGCGTCGAGCGTCTCGTTGATCCGCATCTGGGCCGCGTCGCGCACGGCGTCGTCGTAGATGACGTAGCCGCTGTGCGGGCGGTTCTGCGGGGCGATCACGACGAAGTCGGCGTCGCCGGCCTCGTGTCGAGCGCGAATCGCGTCGACGAGGCTGCGGCCGCCGTGGGTTTCGTTCGCGACCACGAGGACTCTTCTGGCCATGGTGCGCTTCACCTCACTCTCTGGTCGGTGACGTCGCGACGGAGCCGGCATGCGTCGGCTTCGCCTCTGTGGGCGATTGGAAGATGCCGTGGACAGCGCCGGGCACCCCGTACTCGTACGGGCCGCCGACGACCGTCGGGACGGCGTCGAAGTTGAAGATCGGCGGGGGAGAGGAGACCTGCCACTCGAGCGTCAGCGAGCGCCACGGGTTGGCGGCGGCGCGCGGGCCGCCGCGCCAGCTCGCGACCATGTTGTAGAGGAAGACGAGCATGCTGAGGCCGAGCGCGAAGCTGGCGATCGTGACGAACAGGTTCAGCGTCGCGTACTGCTCGGCGTAGTCGGCGACGCGGCGCGGCATGCCATCGAGGCCGAGCAGGTGCATCGGGCCGAACGTGACGTTGAAGAAGACGAACGTCATCCAGAAGTGGATCTTCCCCAGCGTCTCGTCGTACATCCGCCCGGTCATCTTCGGGAACCAGTAGTAGATCCCGGCGAAGATCGTGAAGAGCGAGCCGCCGAACAGCACGTAGTGGATGTGGGCGACGATGAAGTACGTGTCCGAGACGTAGATGTCGAACGGGATCATCGACAGCATCACGCCGCTGATGCCGCCGAGCGTGAAGGTCGTCAGGAAGCCGAGCGCGAACAGCATCGGCGTGTCGAGGTGCAGGACGCCCCGCCACAGCGTCGCGAGCCACGAGAAGATCTTGATCCCCGTGGGGATCGCGATGATCGCCGTGGTGATCATCATCGGGATGCGGATCCACGGCTGCATCCCCGAGACGAACATGTGGTGCGCCCAGACGGTGAACCCGAGCACCACGATCGCGAGCAGCGAGAACGCCATCATGCGATACCCGAAGACGGGTTTGCGCGACTTCACCGCCAGGACCTCGCTGATGATCCCGAAGCCCGGCAGCATCATGATGTAGACGGCTGGGTGCGAGTAGAACCAGAAGACGTGCTGGTACATCAGCACGTTGCCGTTCTTGCCGGCGCCGACGAACGCGTCGAAGAAGTGAAAGCCGAGCGCGCGA
>DATIOB010000844.1:0-5781 GCA_035473605.1 Conexibacter sp. | reverse complement strand
GAGCCGGAGCCGAGGCCGCGCGTGACGTCGGCGCCGATGTGCAGCGTGAGGTGGGCGGCCGACTGCTGCAGCGACTGCAGGTCGGTGTTGACGGCGAGGAACTCGACGCCGGTGACCTCGGCCTCGACCATCCGGTTGACGGCGTTGACGCCGCCGCCGCCGACGCCGACGACGCGCAGCACCGGGCCGCTGGAGCGGCCGGTCCCGTAGGCGCCCGACGGCAGGCCCTGCTCCTCGACGCGCGCGTAGACGTCGTGCGGCGCGGAGGCCGGCGCGGACGCGGCCGCGGAGGGCGGATCCATCATGTTGTCCGGAATGTCGTTGGAGAAGGCGTGGCGCAGACGCTCCTGCGGCGAGGGCGTCGGCGGCAGCGCGGGCTCCTGGAAGGCGGGGGCGGACGGTGCGGGCGCGGACGGCTGCGCGGGCGCGGGCGCGGCGGCCTGCGGCTGCGGCGCGATCTCGCGCGCGGCGGGGGTCGCCGGCTGCGGCTCGGCGGCGGGGCTCGGCTCGGCCGTGGCGCCGGCGCCGAGGCCGTCGAGGCCCTCCTCCTCGGTTCTGCGGAACAGCGCCGCGAGCGGGCCTTCCCTCATGCTCGTGCGTCTACTGGGCGCCATTGTGGAGGACCTCCTTCGCGAGCTGCCGGTAGGCGTGCGCTGCCATGCCGTCAGGGTCGTACTTCAGCACGGACATGCCCTGCACGGGCGCCTCGGCGAACCGCACCGTCTTGCGGATCCGAGACGCGAACACGCGCTCCCCGAAGCTCTCCTCCAACAGCTCGATCGCCTCTTTGGCGTGGAGCGTGCGGGTGTCGACGAGCGTCGGCAGGATGCCTTCGATGTCGACGTTGGGATTGAGGTTCTCGCGGATCATCTTGAGCGTGTTCTGGAGCTGGAGCAGCCCCCGCATCGACAGATACTCGCATTGGACGGGGACGATCACCTTGTCGGCGGCCGTGAGCGCGTTGATCGTGAGCAGCCCGAGGCTCGGCGGCGTGTCGATGAAGATGAAGTCGTAGTCGCCCTTGATCGCCCGGAACGCCTTCTCCAGCGAGCGCTCGCGACCGATCTGCGTCGACATCGCGATCTCGGCGCCGGCGAGGTCGATCGATGCGCAGGCGACGTCGATCTCACGCCGGCGGATCGCCTCCTTGATCGGCGTGTGGTGAACGAGCACGTCGTACATCGAGGTCTCGACGGTGTCGGGGTCGATCCCCTGCGACATCGTCAGGTTGCCCTGCGGGTCCATGTCGCAGCAGAGGACGCGATGGCCCTCCTCCGCGAACGCGACGGCGAGGTTGAGCGTCGTCGTCGTCTTCGCCACGCCGCCCTTCTGATTGGCGAAGGCGATCACCTTGGCCGTGCCGGTCACTGGCGACTCCGATTCCGATGCGGTCGGGAAACCCATACGCGCCTCTATTCGAAGCCGAGCCGGGGAATCCTCCCCGTGGCTGGCGCACGCGCGCGCACGCGGAGCGACTGCCCCAGCGACTAGGCTCACTGGCGGTGTCCGGCCTCTCCGACAAGCGCCTCCTGTTCCTGACCGGAAAAGGGGGCGTCGGCAAGTCGACCGTCGCGATCGCGCTCGCGCTCGCCGCCGCGCGACGCGGCAGACGGACCGTGATCGCCGAGCTGACCGGGCAGGACCGCGCGGCCGTCGCCTTCGGCCACGCCGACGGCTCCAGCGGCGCGCGCGAGCTGCGGCTGGCGGAGAGCCTCTTCACGATCTCGATCGAGCCGCAGCACGCGCTGGAGGAGTACCTGCAGCAGAAGGCGGGACCGCTCGGCGACGTGCTCGCCGGCTCGCGCACCTTCCACGGCTTCGTCTCGGCGACGCCCGGCATGCGCGAGCTGCTGGCGCTCGGCAAGACCTGGGAGCTGGCCCAGCGACAGCGGCGCACGCGCGACGCGCAGCCGTACGATCTCGTGATCGTCGACGCGCCGGCGACCGGCCACGGCCTCGCGACGCTGCTGACGCCGCGCACCTTCGCCGAGATCGCGAAGGTCGGCCCGATCGCGGCGCAGGGCCGCACGCTCGACGCCTTCTTCACCGACGCGCGCCTCGTCGCCGTCGTCGCCGTCGCGCTCGCCGAGGAGATGCCGGTCAACGAGACGATCGCGCTGCGGCGACGGCTGCGCGACGAGGCCGGGATCGAGCTGGCGGCGACGGTCGTCAACGCGCTCGTGCCGGACCGGCTCGGCCCGCGGCAGGCCGCGACGGTCGCCGGCGCGATCGACGACGCGCGCTCGCCGCTGGTGCGCGCGGCGCTGGCGTCGGCCCGCTCCGAGCATGCCCGCGCACGTGCGCAGCGGGCGCAGGTGGAGCGGCTGGCGGAGGGGCTGGGGAGCGCGCCGTTCGAGCTGCCGTACCTGTTCACGCCGTCGGTCGACATGGCCGGGCTGGAGCTGCTGTCGGAGCGCCTGGAGGAGCTGCTCTGATGGCGGCATCCCCTGCGCCCGGCGTCGCCGGCTGGCTCGACGGCGTCCGCGTCTGCATCTGCGGCGGCTCCGGCGGCGTCGGCAAGACGACGACCTCCGCGGCGATCGCGACCGGGATGGCCGCGCGCGGGCTGAAGGTCTGCGTCGTGACGATCGACCCGGCGCAGCGGCTCGCCAACGCGCTCGGGCTCGACGCGCTCGGCAACGAGCCCCACCGCGTCGAGCCGGCGCCGTTCGCGGCCGCCGGCGCGCCGCTGGGCGAGGGCGAGCTGTGGGCGCTGCAGCTCGACGCCAAGCGCACCTTCGACGACCTGATCGAGCGGCTCGCGCCGGACGAGCGCACCCGCGAGGAGATCCTCTCCAACCGCATCTACCGCGAGCTGTCGGGCGCCGTCGCCGGCTCGCAGGAGTTCACCGCGATCGCGAAGCTGCACGACCTCGCCGCGACGGCTCAGTTCGACCTGCTCGTGCTCGACACGCCGCCGTCGCGCAACGCGCTCGACTTCCTCGACGCGCCCGACCGCTTGACGCAGTTCTTCGAGGGCAGGGCGCTGCAGGCGCTGCTCAAGCCGAGCGGCTTCGGGATGAAGCTGCTCGGCCGCACCAGCGGGTTGGCGCTGAGCGCGCTCAAGCGCGTCACCGGCGTCGACCTGCTGACCGACCTCTCGACCTTCTTCCGCCTGCTCGGCGGGCTGCTGGAGGGCTTCAGAGCGCGCGCCGAGCAGGTCGACGCGCTGCTGCACGACCCCGCCACGCGCTTCCTGCTCGTCACCTCGCCCGAGCGCGAGCCGGTCGACGAGGCGATCTACTTCCACCGCAAGCTGAAGGCGGCGCGGATGGCCTTCGGCGGCGGGATCGTCAACCGCGTCCACGCCGACCAGCTCGGCGACGAGGACGCCGGCGAGCTGGTCGACCGGCTGGTCGCCGAGGCCGGTCTCTCCAGACCTCTGGCGCGCAGAGTCGCCGCCTGCTTCGCCGACGAGCACGCGCTCGCCGTGCGCGACCGCGAGAACGTCGCCCACCTCGCGCAGCGGCTCGGCGCGAGCGTGCCGCTGCTGCTCGTCCCCCACCTCGACGAGGACGTGCACGACGCCGACGGGCTCGTGCGCGTCGGCCGTCACCTGTTCGTCTAGCTGCCGCGGCGGAAGCGGCGCCGGCGGCGGGCCCGCTCGCCCGCCTCCTCGCTCTCCCCGCGCCGTGCCGTCGCGCCGCGGATCGACTGGAAGTGGGCGATCAGCGCCTCGTCGGCGGCGACCGGCGTCGGCGCTCTCCAGCCGCGTCTCCAGGCGCCCACGCGCAGCCCGAACGTGACCGCGCTGCCGATGATCACCGACAGCGTCAGCGCGACGCCGAGCTGGTCGAGCGCGACGAAGCTGACGACTCCCGCGAGCGCCGCGACTGCGTACAGCTCGCCCTCCTGGAAGATCTCCGGCGGACGGCCGGTCAGCACGTCGCGCAGCGTCCCGCCGCCGATCGTCGTGATCATCCCCAGCAGGATCGCCGGCAGCAGCTCCAGCCCGTTGGCGATCGCCTTCTCGGCGCCGACGATCCCGTAGAGGCCGAGCACGACCGCGTCGGTTATCAGCATCACCGCGCCCATCCGCTGGAACGTGCCGGCGAAGAAGAAGACCGCGGCGGCGCCGGCGAGCGCCGTCCCCAGGTACCACGGGTTGTCGAGCGACGCCGGCAGCTGGTTGAGCAGGACGTCGCGGATCATCCCGCCGCCGATCCCGGTCACGATCGCCAGCGCGAAGACGCCGGCGACGTCGAAGCCGCGCACGACCGCCAGCAGCGCGCCGCTGATCGCGCCGACGAAGACGGCCAGCAGGTCGAGCCAGATCGGTGTCTGGACGATCTCTTCCACGCTCGGCAGCGTACCCGCGCTCTCCGCCGGTAGGCTCCCGCGGGGATGGACTTCGAGGCGGAGGGGCTGCTGGAGGGGATCGACGACGCGCGCTCGCGCGCCGACCGGATCGCGCTGCTGCAACGGCTGCTGGCCGCGGGCGTCGCGCCGGAGGACCTGCGCCGCGCCGCCGCCGAGGACCGCCTCGCGCTGCTGGAGGTCGAGCGGATGCTCGGGACCGAGCAGTTCACGCCGCGCGAGGTCGCGGCGGTCGCGGGCGTCCCGCTGGAGCTGGTGCTGAAGCTGCGTCAGGCGCTCGGGCTGCCGCGCCCCGGTCCCGACGACCGCGTCCTGACCACCAGCGACGTCGAGGCGGCCGAGCGGCTGAAGGGCTTCCACGCCGCCGGTCTGCCGGAGGAGGGGATCCTCGAGGTCGCACGCGTGCTCGGCGAGGGGCTCGCGCGCGTCGCCGCGACGCTGCGGCCGCTCGTGCGCGACGCCTTCCTCGAGCCGGGGATCTCCGAGCAGGAGCTGAGCGAGCGCTACGCGACCGCGAGCGCGGAGCTGGGGCCGCAGCTCGGCGTCGTGATGCAGCACATCCTCAACATGCACCTGCGCGACCAGCTGCGCACCGACGTCGTCGGGCGCGCCGAGCTGGCGCGCGGCGGCGTGCTCGGCGCGGTCAAGATGTCGATCGCCTTCGCCGACCTCGTCGGCTTCACGAAGCTCGGCGAGCGCGTCCCGGCGGAGGAGCTGGGCGCGGTCGCGCGGCGGCTGACCGAGCTGGCCGGCGACATCGCCGGCTCGCATTCCCCCGTGCGCCTCGTGAAGACGATCGGCGACGCCGCGATGCTCGTCTCGCCCGACCCCGACGCGCTGCTGGAGTCGTCGCTGGAGCTGGTCGCGGCCGCCGAGGCCGAGGGCGAGGAGTTCCCGCGCCTGCGCGCCGGCGTCGCGACCGGCCAGGCGCTCGGCCGCGCCGGCGACTGGTACGGCAGCCCGGTCAACCTCGCCAGCCGCATCACCGGCGTCGCGCGGCCCGGCACGGTCGTGGCGGCCGGCGCGACGCGCGATGCGACCGCCGGCAGAGGCGGCCGCTGGCAGTGGTCGCAGCTGCCCAACCGGCGGCTGCGCGGCGTCGACCACGCGGTGCCGATGTACCGCGTCCGTCCGATCGGCTGACTCAGCGCAGCGCCGCGAACGCCTCGGCCGCCGGGCGCGGTCTGCCGAGGTGCCAGCCCTGCGCGAAGTCGACGCCGTAGTCGTCGAGCCGTCGCAGCGTGCGCTCGTCCTCGACCCACTCGGCCGTCGCCGTCTTGCCGAGGCCGTGCGCGACCTGCACCATCGAGCGGACGATCACCTGGTCGGCCTGCGAGTCGCACACGCTCACGTCTGAGCAGGATCCGGCAAAAGTTGCCGAAACAGATATCGTCAGTTCTGACGACTTTAGTCGCCGCTTCACACCGGAGGCTGCGTCAAATATTGAAATTGAAGATCGACCGG
>DATIOB010000843.1:0-8940 GCA_035473605.1 Conexibacter sp. | reverse complement strand
GCGAGCGCCTCCGCGGGCGTGAGGAGATCGACCATGGCGCCCAGCTTCGCGCGCGGGAATCTATCTGTCCAATACTCGTTCGGGCGCTCTTGCATACTTCCGAGATATGGATGTCGAACTGCGTCACCTGCGCTACTTCGTCGCGGTCGCGGAGGAGCTGAGCTTCACGCGCGCCGCCGAGCGGCTGCACATCGCGCAGCCGCCGCTGTCGACGCAGATCCGCGCGCTGGAGCGCGAGCTGGGCGTCGAGCTGTTCGACCGCTCGCGCCGCGCGATCGCGCTGACCGACGCCGGGGAGGTGCTGCTCGGCGAGGCGCGGCGGCTGCTCGTGCAGGTGCAGCAGGCGCTCGCCGCCACGACGCGCGCCGGCACCGGCGAGGTCGGACGGCTGACGGTCGGCTTCGTCCCCTCCGCCTCGGTCGGCGCGCTGCCGTCGCGGCTGAAGACGTTCCGCACCCGTCACCCCGGCGTCGAGCTGTTCCTGCGCGAGCTGCCGCCCGACGAGCTGGTCGCCGCGCTGCGGACCGGCGCGCTCGACCTCTGCATCCTCTACCTGCCGTTCAGCGATCCCGGGCTGGAGGTGCTGACGGTCGCGCGCGAGCCGCTCGTCGCGGCGCTGCCGGCCGAGCATCCGCTGGCGGCACGCGCGACGCCGCTGCCGGTCGCGAGACTGCGCGACGAGCCGTTCGTCGTGCCGGCGCGCCACCACATGCCGGGCCTGAACGCGCGCGTGATGGAGACCTGCCGCCGCGCCGGCTTCGAGCCGCGCGCCGTGCAGGACGACGTCTGGCTGCTGCAGACGACGCTCGGACTGGTCGCCGCCGGGATCGGCGTCGCGCTGGTGCCGGCGTCGCTCGAGAAGCTCGGCCGCGCCGGCGTCGCCTTCCGCCCCCTGCGCGACCCCGGCCCCGACGTCGAGCTGGGCGCCCTGTGGCGCGCCGAGGACAGCTCGGCGGCGCTGCGCAACTTCGTCGCGGTGCTGCGGGAGGGGTGAGGCGGCGAGACTGCTCGCCGCTCACCCTCCGTGCGCGACGAGCAGTCTCGCCAGCAGCGCGTCGAAGGTGGCGCGCTCTCTCGCAGTCAGGGCGGCGAAGAAGTCGTCGCTCGCCTCCAGCTCGGCGGCGCGGATGAGCAGGGCGCCGCCGGCGTCGGTGATCGAGACGGCGTGGGCGCGGCGGTCGGCCGGATCGGGGGCGCGGCGGGCGAGGTCGCGCGACTCCAGCTCGTTGAGCAGCGCGACGAGCGTCGCTCTGTCGATGCGGGTGCGCTCGCTCAAGCGCGCCTGGCGCAGCGGTCCCTCGGTCGCGAGCGCGACGAGCACGATCAGCGCCGGTTTGCCGATCCCCAGCTCGCCGTAGTGCTCGCGCCAACGCTCGGCGGCGACGCGCATCAGGCGGTCGATCACGAAGCCGGTCGGGAGCGTGAAGCCGTCAGGCAGCGCCATCTCGCGCGACGATCGTTTGCGATTCGAACGTTTGCGTTGCTAACGTTTGCTTCATGAACGATTCAAGCGTAGTCGAGCGAACGGTCGTCGTGACCGGCGCGACCTCGGGGTTGGGGCGCGCGGCGGCGGCGCGCTTGGTGCGCGAGCCGGGCGTGACGGTCGTGGTGGCGGCGCGAGATGCGGAGCGCGGGGCGCGGGCGGCGGCGGAGCTGGGCGCCACCACCCTCCCGCTCGACCTCGCCTCGCTCGACTCGGTCCGCGCCTTCCCGGCCGCGCTCGAGGCCGCCGCGCTGCCCCCGCTGCACGCGCTCGTCGCCAACGCCGGGATCCAGTACGGCGACCGCGCGCCCACGAGCGCCGACGGCTTCGAGGCGACCTTCGCGACCAACCACCTCGGCCACTTCCTGCTGATCCGGCTGCTGCTCGACCGCATCGCCGACGCCGGTCGCGTCGTGCTCGTCTCAAGCGGCACGCACAAGCCGCAGTGGCGTTACCGCCTCGGCTTCCCCGCGCCGCAGTGGGCCGACGCGCGCACGCTCGCGACGCCGGACACGCCGCTCGGCGGGCCCGCCGCCCGCCGGCGTCAGCGCGGCCGCAGAGCCGGCCAGGTCGCCTACTCGACCTCGAAGCTCGCGAACGCGATGACGACGGTCGAGCTGAGCCGCCGGATCGAGACGCTGCGTCCCGGCGCCCGCATCGCCGTCCACGCGCTCGACCCCGGCCTGATGCCGGCGACCGGCCTCTCGCGCGACTATCCGCCGCTCGCCCGCCGCCTCTACGAACGAGCCGCTCCGCTGCTCACCGCAGTGATCCCCGGCGCGACGACGGCGGAGGCGTCCGGCGCGCAGCTGGCGCGGATGGCGCTCGACCCCTCGTTCGCCGCGCCGCCGGCCGGCCCGCGCAACGGCCGCTACGTCGAGCTGACGCGCGACGGCGAGCCGTCGGCGCAGGCGCGCGACGTGCAGCTCGGAGCCGCGCTGTGGCGCGACTCCGAGGCGCTCGTGGGGCTCGCCTAGAAGCCGTTCTCGGCCAGCCGCTCGAACAGGCGCGCCGTGAAGCGAACGTGGTCGAGGTAGTCGGAGACGGCGCCGTGCTCGTCGGGGCCGTGCATGTTGCCGTCGGGGCGCAGCGTGCCGGCCGGTGAGACGACCGGCGCGCCGAGCGCGTCGAGCACGATCCGGCCGGGGCCGGCGCCGATCAGCACCGGGTAGACGACCGGCGCGCCGAAGACGTCGGCGGCGGCGTCGATCGTCGCGCGCGCGAACGGCGTCTCGAGCGGCGAGGCGGCCGGCAGGATCGCCCGGCCGGCGGTCACCTCGACGTCGCCGAAGCCGTACGCGGCGAGATGGGTCTCGATCGTCTCCAGCACGTGCGCAGGATCCTGGTCTGGCACGAGGCTGAAGCGCAGCGTCACGCTCGCCTCCGCGGGAACCGAGCCGACGCCGTCGGCGCCGACGACGAAGCGCCCGACCGACAGCGACGGCGCGAAGATCAGCCGCTGGCGCAGCTCCGCGTCCGAGACACCCGGCCAGAACGGCGAGACGGCGGCATCGCCGTCGCCATCCTCCCGCGCAGCGCCGTCGCCGTCGCCGGACGGGCCGCGCGTGACCGCGTCACGCGGCAGCGGGATCTGCGCCGCGGTCTCGACCTGGATCGGCGTCGGCGCCGCGATCCCGTCGCGGAAGCCGTCGATCGTGATCGTGCCGGCGCCGTCGGTCATCGAGGAGACCGCGCGCATCAGCTCCAGCGGCGCCGAGCGCACGATCGAGGCGAAGGCGGTGTGCTGGTCGGCCTTCAGCAGCCGCAGGTCGAGTCTGACCTCGAGGTTGCCGCGGCAGCCGAAGCCGATCCCGGGGCGGCCGTCGGCGTCGCGCAGGAACGACTCCCACAGGCAGGCGTCGGCGTGCAGGTCGGCGGCGTTGGCGGCGAGCGCCTCGGCGAGGCCGGGGCTGCCGATCTCCTCGGCCGGATCGGAGATGTAGAGGACCGTGTAGGGCGGCGGCGAACCGTCGAGCGTCGCGACCCACGCCTCCAGCGCATGCAGCCGCGCGACCACGTCGGCCTTGTCGTCGCAGGCGCCGCGCGCCCACATCCTGCCGTCGCGCAGCTCGGCCGCGAAGGCCGGGGTCGTCCACGCCGCCGGGTCGCCGGGCGGCTGCACGTCGTAGTGCGTGTAGAGCAGCAGACGACCGTCGCCGCTGCCGTCGAGCGTCGCCGCCAGCAGCGGCCCGTAGCCGGGGATCTCGATCCGCCGCACACTGTCGAACAGCGGCTCCAGCCGCCGTTCGATCCAGCTCGCCGCCTGCTCGATCGCGTCCAGCTCGCCCGAGACCGACGGGATCCGGCAGATCGCCCGCCACTCCTCGACGAAGCGATCGGCCTCGCGCGCGACGAAGGCGTCGGTCCGCTCGCTCATGCCGTCGCGACGCCGCGCGCGATCGTCGTCGGCGTCAGCTCGTACGGGTAGTCGGTCAGCAGCTCCGAGCCGGTCTCGGTCACCAGCACGAGATCCTCCAGCCGCACGCCGCCGAAGCCCTGGCGATAGCAGCCGGGCTCGACCGCGATCACGTCGCCGGGGACGAGCACGTCGTCGTTCTGGTCGAGGTGCGGAGCCTCGTGGATCTCCAGCCCGACGCCGTGGCCGAGCGAGTGGAAGAAGCCCTCGTTCAGGACCTCGCCGGGCTTCTTCGTCAGGCGCGTCGGCTGGCCGGCGGCGGCGATCGGCTCGCACGAGATGCGGTGCAGCTCGCGCACCGGCAGGCCCGGTCTGATCGCGGCCAGGACGGCGTCGATCGACTCCTTGACGATGCGGTGGTAGAGCGCCAGCTCGTCGTTGACCTCACCGCGCACGAACGTGCGCGTGATGTCGGTGTAGCAGCCGGACTCGGGGTCGCGCGGGCAGAGGTCGACGGTGACCGGCTCGCCCTCCATCACCTGACCGGAGCCCGAGTGGTGGCCGACGCAGGTCTGGTAGCCGTGCGCCACGATCACGTCGTCGCCGCCGCAGCCGTTGCGGATGAAGGCGAGCGCGACGCCCTCCTTGAGCCGCTCGCAGGTCAGCGGCGCGCCGTCGAGCAGCAGGCCGCCGTCGCTGTCGACGGTCGCGTCGTGCAGCGCGGTCGCGACCGACGCGACGGCCGCCTCGGCGGCGGTCTGGGCGCGCTTGATGCCGGCCAGCTGCGGCGCGCTCTTGGCGCGGCGGCGCGTCTTGAAGAGCTGCGCGTCGACGGTCAGCGAGACGCCGCCGGCGCGCAGGTGGTCGGCCAGCTCGACGGGGAAGGCGGGCGGCACGATCGCCTCCGAGATCCCCAGCTTCTGACAGGCGCGCAGCGCGATCTCGAGCGTCGCCTGCTCGCCGCTGAGGCCGGAGGCGACCAGCTCGTCGAGGCCGAACTCCTCCTGCGGCAGCGCCGTCATGTTCGGCAGCTCCGACATCCGCGCGACCTCCAGCGAGCGCAGCACGGTGTAGCGCTTGCCGCCGTGCTCGATGTAGAGAAAGGGGTCGTGGACGGAGTGCGGGACCTCGTTCCGCAGCTCGGCGGTGTGGGTCGTGTCCGCGAACATCAGGACCGTTGGGCTGGAGGAGGTCATCTCGTCGTCCTTCATCGTCGCACGCTGTCTGGAACGAAATACTGCACGAATCGTCCACGATAGTGGAGACGTTCGATAACGTGGAGGGATGCACACGGTCAGAAGCGGCAGCCCCTTCGAGACGTTGGCCTCCTATTCGCGCGCCGCGCGCGCAGGAGACGTCGTCGCCGTCAGCGGCACCGCCGCTCTGGACGCGAGAGGCGTCGCGCTCTTCCCCGGCGACGCCGCCGCGCAGACGCGCGCCGCGCTGGAGACCGCGCTGGAGGCCGCCGCCGCGCTCGGCGCCGCGCGCGAGGACGTCATCCGCACCCGCATCTACCTGCTCGCAGGGACCGAGTGGCGCGGGGCCGTCGAGGTCCACGGCGAGATCTTCCGCGGCGTCGACCCGGCCAACACGACGCTCCACGTCGCCGAGCTGATCCCGCAGGACTGCCTCGTCGAGGTCGAACTGGACGCCGTCGCGTCGGGTCCGGTGCGCGAAGGATGACGGCCGTGGGCACCGCGTATGACGTCGAAGCCGTGCGCGCGCGCTTCGCCGCGCTGCGCGGCGGCGAGGCGATCTTCTTCGACACGCCCGGCGGCGCCCAGGTGCCCGACGAGGTCCGCGCCGCCGTCGACGGCGCGATGCGCGACGCCGCCGGCAACCTCGGCGGCGCCTTCCCGACCAGCCGCCGCGTAGCGGCGATCGTCGAGGAGGCGCACGACGCCGCCGGCCGCTTCCTCGGCTGCGATCCCGAGGAGACGATCTTCGGGCAGAACATGACCTCGCTCAACTTCACGCTCTCGCGCGCGCTCGCCCGCGAGCTGCGTGAGGGCGACGAGATCGTCGTGCTGCAGTCCGACCACGACGCCTCCGTCTCACCGTGGGTCGAGATCGCCCACGACGTCGGCGCGGTCGTGCGGACCGCCGCGGTCGATCCGGTCACCTTCGCGCTCGACGAGGCCGCGCTGGCCGCGGAGATCGGCGAGCGCACGCGCGTCGTCGCCTTCTCGATCGCGTCGAACTCGGTCGGCAACGTGATCGACTCCAAGCGCGTCGCCGAGCTGGCGCACGCCGCCGGCGCGCTCTCGTGGATCGACGCGACCCACTATGCCGCGCACCTGCCGGTCGACGTGCGCGCGATCGACTGCGACCTGCTCGTCTGCTCCCCGTACAAGTTCTGCGGCCCCCACCTCGGCCTCGCGTACGCCCGCCGCTCGCTGCTGGAGACGTGGCGCCCGTACAAGGTCCGCCCGGCGCCGAGCGACCCGATCGGTCGCGCCTTCGAGACGGGCACGATGCCGTACGAGCAGCTCGCCGGCTTCACCGCCGCCGTCGCCTACTGGGCGTCGGTCGACGCCGCCGGCGCCGGTCACGCGCACGCGCGCGAGCTGGGCGAGCGCTTCCTCGCCGGCCTGCCCGCCGGGGTCGAGCTGATCGGCCCGCCGACGAGCGCCGGGCGCGTCCCGACCTTCCTGCTGAGATTCGCCGGCCGCGACGCCGCCGAGGTCTCCGACGAGCTGGTCGCGCGCGGCTTCAACGTCACCGCCAGCGAGCACTTCTACTGCCTCGGCCTGCGCGAGACGATCGGCGGCAAGGCGCTGCGCGTCGGGATCTTCCACTACAACACCGCCGCCGAGGTCGACGCGCTGCTCACCGCCCTGCGCGAGCTGACCGCCGCGCCGTAGCCCTTCCCCCACCCCCCTCCCCGCACGAGAGGCGGGCGCGGCCCTTGTCCCCAGCCGCGCCCGTCTCGGGGAGGCGGTACGCTCGCGCGCACCGTGGACGCCGACACAGCGCGACTCGACGAGCTCGGCTACCCGCAGGAGCTCGGGCGGGAGCTGCGCGTGCTCGACAACGTCGCGCTCGGCTTCGCGACGATCTCGCCGGTCGTCGGGCTCTACGCGGTCGTGCTCGTCGGGCTGTCGGTCGCCGGGCCGGCGTGGATATGGGTGCTGCCGGTCGCGCTCGCGGGCCAGTGCCTGCTGCTCGCCGTCTACGCCGAGCTGGCGGCCGAGTTCCCCGTCGCCGGCGGCGCCTACCAGTGGAGCCGCCGCCTGCTCGGACCCGCCTACGGCTGGTTCACCGGCTGGGTCGCGATCTGCGCCTACGCCGTCGCCAACACGACGATCGCCTACCTGTCGGCGCCGTGGGCGCTGAGCCTGCTCGGGATCGCCGCGACGCCGCCGCGGCTCGTGCTCGCGGCGCTGGTCGTCGTCGTGCTCTGCGCGCTCGCCGGCGCCGGTGGGATCGGCCTGCTGACGCGCGCGGTCAAGAGCGGGATCGCGGCCGAGGCGATCGCCTCGCTGGGGATCGGCATCGCGCTGCTGCTCGCCTTCCGCGAGCAGGAGTTCGCGCTGCTGACCGACACGCTCGGCGCTCAGGCAGCCGCCGGCGGATCGGTCCTCGCGGGGCTGCTGGCGGCGCTGGCGGTCGGCGGCTGGGTCTTCATCGGCTTCGACGCCTGCATCGGCGCGGCGGAGGAGACGAAGGGCGCCGCGCGCCACCTTCCGCGCGCGATCTGGATCGCGTTGCTGAGCGTCGGCGCGCTCGTGATCCTCAACGCCGTCGCGGTCACGCTCGCCCACCCCGACCCGGCGGCGGTCATCGCCGGCAGCGACCTCGACCCGGTCACGACCGCGGTCGTCAGCTCCTTCGGCGGCTGGGCCAGCAAGCCGTTCAGCGCGCTCGTGCTGGTCGCCTTCCTCGCCTGCGGGATGTCGGCGCAGGCGCTCACCGCGCGCACGATCTACTCGGTCGCGCGCGACGGCGTGCTGCCCGGCTCGCGCTTCCTGCGCACCGTCGGCCGCCACCGCACTCCGCTCGGCGCGAGCGTCGTGACGGCCGTCGTCGCCTGCCTCGGCCTGCTGCTGGGTCTGAGCACCGCGGCGGTCGGGAGCCTGATCGCGTTCGGGACCGCGGCGGTCTACGTCACCTTCCTGCTGATCGCGCTCGCCGCCCTGATCGCGCGGCTGCGCGGCAGCTGGAGACCGGCCGGCCACATCCAGCTCGGCCGCGCCGGGGTCGTGCTGAACGCGCTCGCCGTCCTCTGGCTGAGCTTCGAGGCGGTCAACATCGCGTGGCCGCGCGCGTCGCTGGCGCCGGCCGGCGCGCCTTTCTGGCAGATCTGGGCGGCGCCGCTCGTGCTGACGCTGATCACCGTCAGCGGGCTCGCCTACCTGCTGCTCGCCAAGCCGCACCGGCGCGTGCCGGAGCGGTAGGCGCGGGCGCCGCGCGCCGCCAGCGCGCGGGGGCTACGCCGCCGGCTCGCGCCGCGCCGCCTCGACCTGCCGCGCGACGTCGACGCGCGAGGAGACGCCGAGCTTGCGGAAGACGCTGCGCAGGTGCGTCTCGATCGTCTTCTCGCTGAGGAACAGCTTCGCCGCGATCGCCGCGTTGGTGTGGCGGTCGGTCACCAGCTCGCTGATCTCGCGCTCGCGCGGCGAGAGCGCCGCGAGCCCGTCCTCGGCGCCGACGGCGGGGCCGCGCGGCTCGACGCGCGCGCCGAGCCGGCGCAGCTCGCGCCGGGCGGTGTCGCGCAGCCCGCGGGCGCCGTAGGCGTCCAGCTCGCGCTCGGCCGCGCGCAGCGTCGTGACCGCGCGCTCGCGCTCTCCGGCGGCGCTCAGCGCCCGCCCCAGCAGCGCGCGCGAGGCCGCGATCTCGTAGGCGGCACCGGAGTCCGCGGCTGCCTCGAACGAACGCTCCGCCGCCGTGACGGCCGCCGCCGCCCGCTCCTGCACGAGCAGGATCTCCGCGCGGCAGCGAGCCGCATGCGCGAGGGCGACCGGGCGCCCGAGCTGGCTCGCGCACGCCTCGGCGCGCACCGCGCACGCCTCCGCCTCCGCGAGCCGGCCGCACTGCAGCTCGACCAGCAGCAGGTCCTGGAAGGCGAGCGTGCGCTCGGCCGGCACGACGTGCGCCGCGC
>DATIOB010000842.1:0-3645 GCA_035473605.1 Conexibacter sp. | reverse complement strand
AGGCGACCGGATCGGGGTCGTGCAGGCGCAGCGAGACGATCTGCCCGAACCCGACCGGCTGCGGTCCCGCCGCGCTCTCGGCGCCGCCGTCGAGGCTCGCGCGCCAGCCGCCGCCAGCGGCGCCGTCGATCCGCTCGACGATCCCGTCGGCGCGCGTCACGGTGGTCACGCAGCCGGCCGGCTCCGAGGCGATCTGGGCGGCGTCGAGCACCGCGCCGACGGTCGCGCCGACCGGCGCGCGCGTGCCGCACAGGCGCGGGCTGCCGCTGCCGGCGTCGATCACGAGCGCGACCGGCACGACCGTCCCGTCCGCGACCGCGGGCGCCGGCCGCACGCGCGGATCGCCGGCGGCCGCGCGCGCCGGCGGCTCGATGACGAAGGCGCCGGCGGCGAGCGCGCGCAGCGCGTCGGAGGTCGCGTAGTCGTTCGCCACGCTCCCGACCGCCCAGGCGCCGGCGTCGGGTCCGCCGGTCGTCTGGGCGGCGAGCAGCCAGTCGACGGTCGTCTCGTCGGCTGCGGTCCAGGCCGGCGTGCCGCGGCGGATGCCGCATTGGCCGAGCCCGCTCAGTGCCCAGCTGGTCGAGTTGACGTTGCCGATCGCGCCGTTGGGCGACCGTCTCGAGCGCAGGAACGCGAGACCGCCCGCCACCTCCGGAGCGGCCGGCGTGCGGCCGGCCGCGCACAGCGCGGCGATCGCCGCCCCTGTCGAGTCGACGTCGCTCGCTCTCGCTCTGACGACGGGGTCGGTCGCCGGGTAGCTGGTGTAGCCGCCGTCGTCGTGCTGGTTGCGTGCGATCACCGCGGCGGTGCGATCGAGCAGCGCCGGCGGGACCGGCAGCGTCGAGAGCGCGAGCAGCCCGAAGATCGTGTGGTTGAAGACCGACGTCTGCGAGCTGAACCAGCCGTCGCGGTACCAGGCGGCCAGCCCCGCGAGCAGGTTGCGCTGGGGCGAGAGCCGCGTCGGCTGCACGCCGGCGGCGCGCGCCTGCAGCAGCGCGCGCTCCCAGTCGGTCGCCTGCTCGGTCGAGAAGGCCCACCAGTCAGCCGGATCGTTGACCGTCCAGATCCCCAGCTGCGCCTCCTGCGCGCTCGGCGCGCCGGGCGCCGGTCGCAGGTCGGCCGGGTGGATGCCGGCGCCGGCGAGCGCGAGCAGCGCCCACGCCGGGTCGAGGCCGCCGTTGACGCCGAACGAGCCGTCGGCGAGCTGGCGCTCGGCCAGCCAGCCGGCGCCGCGCTCGACCGCCGCGTCCACGTCGGCGTCGGTGGCGGCGCGGGCGGGCGCGGCCACGGTGAAGTAGATCGGTCCGGCGAGCGCGAGGCACGCCGCGACGACAGGTCCGATGACCCTTCGATGCATGTCGATGCTCCTGTTTCAGGGGCGGCGACGCGCACGGATCCGGACAGCCGGAACGGTGAGGGCAGCCGCCTTGATCGCGAGGCGGATTCGCTCACCGGGTCTTCGGGCTCGGGATCGTCCTCTCGAATCTCCTTCCCAAGCCGTCGTCCGGCTCAGTGGACCTGCGATCCGATCGTCTCCCACACCGCTGCGCGACAGCCCCGGATTCACACCGGAGTTCCCCGCTTTCGTGAGCGACGAGAACGCTAGCGCGCCCGTCAAGCGAGGCGCGGCGGTCCTGGTCGTGCGCTAGGCTGCCGCGCCACAACTGAATGGATCGGTGGTCCGGGAAGCCGGTGCAAGACCGGCGCGGGCCCGCCACTGTGACCGAGGACGCCCGTCGCACGCGACGACGCAGCCACTGGACCGGGAGGTTTGGGAAGGCGCGACGGGAAGGCTCGGAAGCCAGGAGACCTGCCGCCGATCCCAACCGTCGAACGCCCTCGGGGAACGGGGCAGGAGGCTCATGCTCAGCCGTTTCACGGCGACCGCCGCGGTCGCCATCACCACCCTTCTCGGTGCGCAGTCCGCGACCGCCGCGCCCGTCGACGTCGCCGTGCGCGTCGAGGGCGTCCAGCGGACCGTCTTCGACGGCATCGTGCGCAGCGACGGCCGCGCCGTCAGAGCCGCCTCCGACAGCGAGGCGCATCGCTGCGACGGCACCAACAACGGCATGCACGAGCAGCCGGGCGCGTCCGCGACAGGCGCGACCGTCGATGCGCTCGAAGCGCTCGGGCTCGACTTCGACGGCGACTGGTACGCCGGCTTCGACGACTACTTCGTCACGCGCCTCGGAGCCGAGCGCGACAGCTCGACCCACTGGTGGGGCGTGCTCGTCAACCGCCGCTTCACCCCGGTCGGCGGCTGCCAGTTCCAGCTCGCCGCCGGCGACGACGTGCTGTGGGTCAACGACGCCTTCGGCGGCCGCCCGTTCCTGTGGCTCGGCGCGCCGGACGCCGGCGCGCGGCCGACCGTCGCGGTCGGGCAACCGCTGACGGTCGCCGTCAGCGCGACGCAGTCGAGCACCGAGCAGGACGAGACGAACGGCCCGCCGTATGCGGGCGCGACCGTGACGGCCGTGACCGCGACGGGCGCGCCAGCTGGGGTCGGCGTCGCGACCGCCGGCCTCAGCGGCGCCGACGGCGCCGCGACCGTCACCTTCCACGCCGCCGGCTGGCAGCGGCTGAAGGCGCGCACCACGTCGAGCGACCCCGTGGTCGGCCCGCCCGCGATCGCCTCCAACAGCGTCGACGTCTGCGTCGAGCAGACGACCGGCGCCGGCTGCGCGGGCGACCCGCCGAGCCGCTGGCCGATCAACGTCGCCGCGCCCGATCCCGAGCCGAGACCGCAGCAGCCGCAGCCCGGTCCGGCCGTCCCTCAGCCACGACCGCAGCAGCCGGAACCGCCGCAGCAGCCTCAGGGCGGGGCCGTGCGGGTGACGCAGCCCCGGCTCGTCGTCGGCGGCAGCCGCGACGGCAGCGTCGCCGTCAGCTGGACGGTGGCGCGGCCCGGTGCCGGCATCCGCTCCTGGCAGCTGCAGGCCAAGCCGCTGGGCCGCGCGAAGGCCGCGTTCGCGCGACTGGCGAGCGGCGGTGCGGATGCGACGAGCGCCCGCGTCACGCTGGCTCCCGGCGCGACCCACGCGCTGCGTCTGCTCGTCACCGACGCGCTCGGCCGCACGACGACGACCGCCGCCGGCCGCGTGCTGGTGCCGCTCGACGACCGCGCCCGCGCGCTGCGCCGCAGCGGCGTCTGGACGGCCGCCGCCGACGCCGGCGCATGGCACCGGACCGTCTCGCGCGGCCGGTCCGGAGCGACGCTGCGCGCGACGCTCGGCGCCGGCCGCCCGGTCGTGCTGCTGCGCGGCGGCGGTGCGGCGACGGTGTCGCTGCGCAGCGGCGGCGCGCTCCGCACCGTCACGCTGCGACGCGGCAGCGCGAGCGCGACGCGGACGCTGCTCGGTCGCGCCCGTTCCGCGGCCGGCCCGGTCGAGCTGCGCGTGCTGCGCGGCACGGTGAGCGTCGACGGTGTCGGCCTCGCGCCCTGACCGCATCGAGCGGCGGCTGCGCGGCCGCCGCTCGCACCGTCGCCGCTGCTCGCTGGCCGCCTGCGCCAGCGGCGTCGCGCTGCTCGGTGCCGGCGGCCTCGGGCTGACGCTCGACGGGCCGACCGCGACCGCGCGCGCCGACGACCCGCCTCCGGCGCTGCTGCTCGACGCGTCCGTCGCCTACCTGCAGCGCTGCAGGTAG
>DATIOB010000841.1:0-6858 GCA_035473605.1 Conexibacter sp. | reverse complement strand
AGGCTGGTAGTCGACGCGTGCTCGCATCCAGAGGCCCTTGCCCTCGACCTCGCGAAGCTCAAGAACCTTCCCGATCCCGATCTCGTGCCGGTGGTGCCAGTTGAGCGACGCCTGACGGTCGAGAAAGGTTCGGATTCCCCGCTGGAACGCGCCTTCAGCGAAGTTCTCACCCTGTCGATCGACTCCGTCGAATACGGCTGCCCAGCCCTCGATGATGAGGTCGCCGGAGTCCAGTTCTGTAGCGGTCGTCAGCGCCTTTCCATCGGCGTAGAAACGGTAGCGGTCAAGGGTTTCCGTCATACCTAAAGTGTCGCAGCCGGTGTGACAAATCCACGGCTGCGTTGGGTGTGTCACATCGACAGTTAAGCTCAACCTATGAGCATTCGAGATGTCCTCAGAAGTGCAGCGACGCGGGTAGTCGAAGGCCCCCGCGTTCCGGACGAGGAGACCCTTCCGGTCTGCGAAAACGTCTTCGAAAGCATCTACGGCAAGGCCGACCCGGCGACGTTGCGTCAGGCCACCGTGGTCAAGGTGCTGCATGGCGACGACGCCGACCGTCATATGGGGCGCGAGCTGACGGACGCGCAGCGTTCCGGGCTGGCGGCGCAGATCTCGCTTGAGGAGCAGCGTCGTGGTGCGTAACCCGTTGGCCTACTGGCCGTCTGACGGAGGTCAGCACGCCCTCTCCGTGGGCGATGTCCTGCGCGCACGCGAGGCCGAAGCGGGAGACGCGTACGCAACGGTCAAGGTCGTCGCGATCCACAGAACGATCAACGACACGCACGAAGCCATCATCCAGCCGTTTCCGGGGTTCGGTCAGAGCGTCAGTGCGGCGATGACCGGTGAAGGGTCGATCCTGCGTCACTTCGACGTACTGAGCGCTGCTGAGGTCGCGGAGCTGACTCCTGCTGCTGAAGACGCTCCCGAGCAGAGCATCACCGATGTTGCGGCGGCGAAGGCCGAGCTTGCGGCGGCCCGCACGGAGGGCAAGTAGATGATCGGCACGCGCGTAGAGCGTCGCGCGGACGGAGACTCCTTCCGCGTCGTCGGGATCTATGGGGGCCAGCTCGTGCTGGGCCCGGTCGATCACGGTCAGTCGGTCACTGTCAGCGTGCTTGAGTTGCGGACCCTCTTCGACATCAAGAGCGAGCCGGACGCTGAAGCTGCACCGCCGCAGACGAGAGTGTTCGGACGTAGCGCGGCTGAGCAGGCAGGCCGCGAAGCTCTGGCAGCGGCCCACGTCGAAGCGCTCAACGCTCCGCGTTCGCCACTGCCTCCTAGCCCGGAGGCCGTATTCGCAGCGGCTGCGAAGCCGAGACGTACCCGGAAGGCGGCGTAATGCCGATGCTGGAGTTCATCGGCCGCCTGGCTCGGCAGCAGCGCCCCCAGCAGCGTCCCACCGTCCCTGTCGAGCGCGAAGACCCTGCGACCCTGGCAGCACGTGAACTCCTCAGCGACGAGGCAGCGCGCGGAGCTATCGAGGCCGGCTTCGCGGTCGAGGTCCACCGCGACGTACTCGCGGCGGCTCAGCGGATCGTGGACGCCGAACAGCAGGCGGCCGACGATGCCGCCTAGCCGCACTGCGGAGGACTGGGCGCGCCGACTGGCGGCGCTGGAGGACGCCATCGCGAGACGTTCGCGAGGCGAGCTGTCTCGCGACTGCATCAAGGCTCGCCACATCGGACAGATGAAGCGCGTAGCGGCCGACGCCTACGCAAGCGCGTGGCCTCCCGCTCCCGGTTCGGTGCGGGATCGCCGACTCAGAGCGCTTGTCAGCCGTCGCCGACTGGCCGAGCTTTCGAACCTCTCGCTGGGGACCGTCGTCCGAGCTGAGCAGGGTTCGGAGTCCGGCGACCGCGACGCGGTTAGCACCGCGTCATGGCGAGCGTTGGCGCGCGGCCTCAGTCGAGCCGCCGGGAAGCCTGTTCGCGTGAGTTTCATTCGACCGCCGAGGGTGCGCTGATGCGGTGCGGTTGGTCGCCGTCCTGCCGTGAGCGCGCGGCTGTCGAATGGTGTCCCGAGCACGGCGCGATCATGGGGCCGCTGTTCGGCGTCCGCAAGACGCACGGAGGCCCGTTCAACCCGCCGAAGGCAACGCGCGAAGCCGACTTGGACAGGCTCGATCACGACCGGGCAGTCATCCTCGCGCGGCTTGTCGCCGACGCTGACGGATCGCTGAAGCTCGACGGCACATCCGATGCACTCCGGCGAGCAGTTGAGGTCGCCTCCGAAGCGGGATGGATCACCCCGACACGGACGGGCTACGTCGTCGGCCCCGTCGAGGTCGGAAGCACCCGCGAGGCGAGAAGCCCGGTCGTTCGGTCAAACGTCAAGCACGATCCGACGCGAACGGTCGCGATGGTCGTCGCCTATCTGGAGCGGACCGACCATCCACCGACGAAGGTCGAGATCATGAAGGCGCTCAACTTGAGCAACGCCAGAATGAACGCGGCCTCCGTTGCAGGTAGAGCGGCTGGGGAGTTCTACTCCGGCAAGGGGCGGCCGGGCTACCGACTGGGGCGCGCGCCGTCCTGAGCAACCCTCTCGACCCAACCGTCTCGTGTTCTCCGAAGGTCCACGCGGCGGTTGGGTCGCAGGGCCCGACAACTCGCCAGTTGACCCCGCGTCTCGCTGGTTTTAGTCAGTTTTTCGGGCTTGCGTCCGGTAGAATGTGTGGCCCGCACACTCCGGCCAAGGAGGCCAAGAATGACCAGCAAGGATGCAGTGCTCTACGCCGACACATACGGCGAACTCGGGATCATGCCGCTCGACGGAAACGTCCCCGATGGCGTCGTACTCGTCGGAACGACCCTCTACGTCAGTAGGCGGGCGCGAGGACAGATTCTCGGCGTGAACTCCGTCTTGTCCGGCGGTCACCGGATCGACTACTTCACCGCCGAGTAGCCGGAGGCAGCGACCCAACCGCCCCCGATGGACCTTTCGGGGCGGTTGGGACAGCCGCCCTTCCGTGCCGAGAAATGCTCGTTTCCGCGCCATGTCCCCACCTGTGTCCCCACGGACACCCCAGAAACGACGAAACCCCCGTGGTGACGGGGGCTTCGGAGACTGCGGGACAGGGATTCGAACCCCGATTACCCGGTCCAGAGCCGAGTGTCTTGCCATTAGACGATCCCGCAACGTGTGCGCCGCATCAGGATAGACGCTTCGCCGCCGGAATGCCTCCTCGCTGGGCCGAACAACACAGTTGGTGTTGAGATGCGCGGTGGCGGCGGTATTCTGGCTCTCGGAGCAGCACGATCGTTGCGAGGATCACCTCCATACAAGAGCCTGGGGCTGTTACCCCCAGGCTCTTCTTTTTGCACAAAAGGCGGCCCGGCGCCCTGTTACGACGCCGGGCCAGTGTCGTCATCTCTTCGTCAGTCGGTCGACGAGAAACAACAACACGATCGTCGCGAGGATTTCGATGGCTAACACCTCCTTTCTCAGGGCACGCGGCCCCGGCTGGGAGTTGGTGCACCCAGCAGTTCTGGAGGTGTGCTTCGAGGTCCCCGCAGCGACGTGGAGAACGCTGTCACGCCGGGGCTGAGAGGTCTACAGCCGCTGTGTTGTCACGTCACGCCCGGCCAGCCGGGCGGCAGCTCGAACTGCCGCTCGCCGAGCGCGAGCACGAGCGGGTCGCCGGCGCGGGCGGCGAGATGGAGCGGGAGGTCCGGATCGGTCGTCGGGAAGGTCGCCGTCAGGACGCTGCGGCCCGGGAAGACGGCGACGAGCTGGCAGACGGCGCGGGCGAGCTGCGTCAGGCCCTCGTCGGGCGGCGCCAGCTCGCCGTTGACCGCGTCGGGCGCAGCGAAGCCGGCCAGCGCACGGCGCAGCCCGCCGACCTCGAACGGGCCGTACGCGCGCACGGGCGGCAGCGGCAGCGGGTCGGCCGCCAGCCGCGCCGGATCCAGCTCGACCACGTGCTCGCCCTCGGCCAGCACGACCGGACCGTCGGCCGGGGCCTCGACGACGAACGGCTGCCCGCCGTCGCCCCTGTCGAGCAGCAGGATCGCGGCCTCGGCGCCGGCCGCCTGCGCGAAGGCGCGCAGCGTCACCGCCAGCGTCGCGATCCGCTCGCGCGCGAGGTCCGCTCCGCCCCCGCCCCGCTCGTGGCCGGAGCGGCGGCGTTCAGCCCTGTGCCGCGCCGACCTGTGCGAGGTCCGTCGCCGCATCGCCGAGCCGTGCCACGTCGTCGTCGCCGAGCACGGTGCCGGCCGTGATCAGGCGGCGAGCGGCGTCGAGGTCGTCGGAGCGGCCGACCGAGAGCGCGCCCGCGACGCGACCGCCATCCAGGTACCAGACGCTGAACTCGCCCGACTCGTAGGAGCCGCGCACGACCTCGCGGTCCCAGCTCGCCGCCGGCCCGACGTACTCCAGCGACGCCCAGTCGGCGAGGTCGGAGAAGAAGTACGGCACGACGTCGTGGACGACGTCCTCGCCGAGCATCGAGCGCGCGACCGTCTTGCCCTGCTGCAGCGCCACGTCCCAGTGCTCGACGCGGATCCGGCGTCCGTGGATCACGCTGTCGTAGGCGGCGACGTCGCCGGCCGCCCAGATGCCGCGTGCCGAGGTGCGCAGCCGCTCGTCGCAGGCGATCCCGCCCAGCTGCTCGTCCAGCGTCAGCCCGGCGGAGCGCGCGAGCATCACGTCGGGCGCGACGCCGGCGCCGATCACGACCGCTTCGGCGTCGAGCACGACACCGCCGCCCGTCACGACCCGCTCGACCCGCTCGGAGCCCTCGAACCGCTCCAGCGCGTCGCCGCCGACGAAGCGAATCCCGTGCGCCTCCAGGCGCGACTGGAACCAGCGCCCGGCGTCAGGACCGAAGGTGCGCGACAGCGCGACCTCCTCCTGCATCACGATCGTGCAGCGCGCGCCGAGCTTCGTCAGCGTCGCGGCGACCTCGCAGCCGATGTAGGAGCCGCCGATCAGCACGACCTCCCTGCCGGCCGCTTCCGCGCGGATCTGCTCGGCGTTGCCGAACGCGCGCAGGTAGGAGATCCCCTCCAGCTGGGCGCCGTCGACGTTCAGCCGCCGCACGTTCGCGCCGGTCGCGACGAGCGCGCTGTCGAAGGAGACGACCTCCTTCGTCGACAGCTTCGCCTCGCGCGCCTCGGTGTCGAGCTTCATCACGCTGGTGCGCTGCAGCAGCTCGATCCGCTGCTCCTCGTACCAGCTCTCAGGTCTGTAGAAGGCGTCCTCCCGCGCGGACTCGCCCTGCAGGTACTCCTTCGACAGCGGCGGGCGGTCGTACGGCGGGTCGGGCTCGCGGCCGACGAGCAGGATCTCGCCCTCCGCCCCGCCCTCGCGCAGCCAGCGGGCGCACGACGCCGAAGCGAGCCCGCCGCCGATCAGCAGGTGCGCGACGTGACGATCGGCCATCAGGCCGCCGCCGCGCTCTGCGTGAACTGCGGCGTGATCGCCGACTCGAGCCCCGGGTCGAGGATCAGCAGCACCTCGTCGCCGGCCTCGATCACGGTGTCGGCCTTCGGCACGAAGCCGCCGCCGTCGCGCAGCACGGAGATGATCAGCGCGCCGTCGGGCAGCGGCACCTGCTCGACCGTCATGCCGGCGGCCGGGGCGCCCTGGACGACCTCCAGCTCGATGATCTCCAGCCGCTCACCCTCGAGCGCCAGCAGCTGGACGAGGCCGTACTGCGGCACCTCGTGCTCGATCAGGCGCAGGATCAGGTCGGTCGCGGAGACCGCCGGCTGGATCCCGAGCAGCTTGAAGTGCTGCAGGTTGCGAGGGTTGTTGACGCGGGCGACGATCCTCTGCGTCAGGTACTTCTCCTTCGCCATCTGGCAGATCAGCATGTTGTCCTCGTCGTCGCCGGTGACGGCGATCACGAGGTCGGCGCGCTGGATCCCCCCGCGCTCCAGCACCCACAGCTCGGTCGCGTCGCCGTACTGGACGGCGTGCTCCAGCTCCTGCTCGACGACGAGGTAGCGACGGCGGTCGTCCTCGATCAGCGTCACCTCGTGCTCCTTCGCGAGCAGCTCGCGAGCGAGGTTCCAGCCGACCTTGCCGGCTCCGGCGATGATCACGTACACGTCAGCTCCCCCTTACGCCGGCGACATCGCGGCCTGCGCGACCAGGTCGATCGCGTGCTGGGTCGGGCAGATCGTGTGCAGCCCCTGCTCCGCGTACCAGGCGGCGCGCGCGGGGTCGGCGACGCGCACCACGACGCGCGGCACGTTGAAGCGCTTCTGCGCGATCTGCGCGACGACGAGGTTGGTGTTGTCGCCGCGGGTCGAGGCGATGAAGACGTCGGCGCCTTCGATCCCGGCCTCGACGAGCGCGTCGACCTCGAGCGCGGTGCCGACGGTGAAGCGGCCGCCGGCGTCCTCCCACGTGTCGACGAGGTCCTTGTCGAGCTGCTCGTGCGAGAGCGGGTCCTGGTCGAGCACGGAGACGTCGTGACCGGCTTCCAGTGCCTGTTTTGCGACGGCGGAGCCGACGCGCCCCGCTCCGACGATCAGGATCAGCATGAGGGGAACATTAGCGCTGCGCGCCGCTCGGCTCGTCGTCCGCGGGCGGCACCGCCGGCGGCACCGCGGGCACGACGGGCGCCGGCGGCGCATCGGCCGCCGGCGCGGTCAGGATCACGCGGCAGTCGGCCTTGCGCAGCACGTACTTCGTCGCCTCGCCGACGAAGTTGTCGAGCGGGCCGCCGGAGCCGCCCAGCAGCGCGCCGCCGCGCACGCGCGAGGGCTCCTCGGCGGCGAGCACGATCGCCTCCACCCCGCGCCGTCTCGCCTCGTTGACGATCCCCTGCCCGGCGCGGCGAGCGCGATCAGCACGTACGGCGTGCCGAACCTCGCGTGCAGCCGCCCCAGCCGGCTGGGGATCTGGCGG
>DATIOB010000840.1:0-5910 GCA_035473605.1 Conexibacter sp. | reverse complement strand
GGCCGACGCGGCGCTGCGCGAGTCGGGGCTGGCGACGAGACTGATCCTCCAGATCCACGACGAGCTGCTGTTCGAGGGGCCGGCCGAGGAGGCCGAGCGCGCCCGCGACCTCGTCGTGCCGATGATGACCGACGCGCTCGTGCTCGATCCGCCGCTGGTGGTGGACGCCGGCATCGGGCCGAACTGGCTGGACGCGAAGTGAGCGGATCGTGAGCAGCTCGTGAGCGGCACCCCGCCGATCCTGCAGCCGCCCTCGCCGCCGTCGCAGCCGCCGCCTGGCGCCCCCGCCGGCGCGGGAGGGAACGGGGGCGGGGGCGGGGGCGGACCGTCGTCGCCGTCGGCCTTCGACCTCAGCGTCCGCACGATCGCGCGCACGGTGATCACCGTGCTGGTGATCGTCGGCTTCCTGTGGCTGATCTGGCGGCTGCGCACGCCGATCAGCTGGATCGTCATAGCGATGTTCATCGCGGTCGCGCTGTCGGGGCCGGTGAACCTGATGAGCCGCAAGCTGCCGCGCGGGCTGGCGATCCTGTTCGCCTACCTCGGGCTGGTGCTGATCCCGATCGGGATCATCGCGATCGTCGTGCCGCCGCTGGTGCGCGAGGCGACCAACCTCGCCAACGACGTGCCCGGCTACGTCTCGGACCTGCAGGACTGGGTCAACGACAACGATCGGCTGAAGGAGCTCGACCGCGAGTACAACATCGTCGACAGACTGAGAGAGCGGGCGGAGGAGCTGCCGACCCATCTCGACGACGCCGCCGGCACGCTCTCCGACGTCGGCGGCACGATCGTCGGCTCGCTGTTCGCCGGCTTCAACATCCTGATCCTGTCGATCTTCATGGTCGCCAGCGGGCGCAGGTGGATCGATCGCGCGATCGACTTCGCCCGGCCCGAGCACGCGCCGCGGATCAGACGGGCGGTCGAGAGAATCGCGACGGCGGTCGGCAACTACGTCGGCGGCGCGCTGCTGCAGGCGACGATCGCCGGTGTGACGACCTTCATCGTGCTGACGATCCTCGGCGTCCCGTTCGCGGCGCCGCTGGCGGTGCTGACGGCGCTGTTCGACCTGATCCCTCTGGTGGGCGCGACGATCGGCGCGATCCTCGTCGCGCTCGTGACGGTCTTCCACGACTTCCCCGTCGCGACGATCGTCTGGCTGATCTGGGCGATCGCCTACCAGCAGATCGAGAACACGATGATCCAGCCGCAGATCCAGAGACGCGCGGTGGAGGTCCACGCCTTCGTCGTCCTTGTGTCGGTCTTGTTCGGCGCGACGTTGTTCGGCGTGCTCGGCGCGCTGCTGGCGATCCCCGTCGCGGCCTCGATCCAGATCGCGATCCGCGAGTGGTGGGACTACCGCCGCACGAGCGCGATCGAGCTGCCGCCCGGCGTCGATCCCCCGCCGCGCCCCGACAACCCCGACGAGCCGCCCGCGCGGCTCGACCTGCCGCCGGCGTAGCGAGCCCGGGGCGCTCGTGCGCCTCGGACGTGTCGCCAACCGGGTCCCCGGCGCGGCTGCAGCTCCTACGATCGGCGCGTGGGTCGCCGGATGAGCGCAACGGAGCGCGCCGCGCTCGTCGTGGACGCGGGGTCGCTGAGCGAGTGGGACGCCGAGGTCGTCTCCGACGATCCGCTGCGCTTCGCCGACGTGCGCCCGTACGCCGAGCGGCTCTCCGACGCGCGGGCTGCGACCGGCCGCGGCGAGTCGGTCCTGACCGGCCGCGCGACCGTCGGCGGCCATCCGGTCGCGGTCGTCGCGGGCGAGTTCGGCTTCCTCGGCGGCTCGATCGGCGTCGCGACCGGGGAGCGGATCGCGCGCGCCTTCGAGCGGGCGGTCGAGCAGCGGCTGCCGCTGATCGCGCTGCCGGCCTCCGGGGGCTCGCGGATGCAGGAGGGGACGCTGGCGCTGGTGCAGATGGCGAAGCTGGCGACCGCTGCGACGCGGCTGCGCGCGGCCTGCCTGCCGTACGTCGTCTGCCTCACCGATCCGACGACCGGCGGCGTGCTCGCCTCGTGGGGCTCGCTCGGCACCGTCACCTTCGCGCTGCCGGGCGCGCTGCTCGGCTTCGCCGGCCCGCGCGTCGTCGAGCTGTTGACCGGGAGTCCGCTGCCGGAGGGCGTCCAGAGCGCCGAGACCCTGCTCGCCCACGGGCACCTCGACGCGATCGTCGAGCCAGAGGAGCTGCGCACCCGCGTCGCAACCGTCCTCGCCGTCACCGCGCCGTCCGCGCAATCTGGGCCGGAGTCTGCGCAACGTGGGCCGGAGTCTGCGCAAGGTGGGCCGGAGTCTGCGCAAGGCGCGCCACCACCCGCCCGCGACGCCTGGGCTGCGCTGCTGCATGCGCGCGACGCGCGGCGGCCGGGCGCGGAGGCCGTGCTGGCGGCCGTCGCGACCGATCTGACCGAGCTGCGCGGCGACCGCACCGGACGCGGCGACGATCCCGGCTGCCTCGCAGCGCTCGCGCGGGTCTGCGGACGCGCGGCCGTGGTGATCGCGCAGCGGCGGCGGCCGGGCGGGGCGGCGCCGGCACTCGGTCCGGCCGGCTACCGGAAGGCACGGCGGGCGATGGCGCTCGCAGCGGAGCTGCGGCTGCCGCTCGTGACGATCGTCGACACCCCCGGCGCCGAGCTGGGCGAGGCGGCCGAGCGGGGCGGGCTCGCGGCCGAGATCGCCGGCTGCCTCGCAGAGCTGGGCGCGCTGCCGGTCCCGACGATCGCGCTGCTGATCGGGGAGGGCGGCAGCGGAGGTGCGCTCGCGCTGCTGCACGCCGACCGCGTGATCTGCGCCGAGAACGCCTCGCTCGGCGTGATCGCGCCGGAGGGCGCGTCGGCGATCCTCCACCGCGACCTCGACCACGCGCCCGAGCTGGCGGCGAGCCAGGGCGGCGCGTCGTGGCAGCTGCTGGAGGAGGGGATCGTTGATCTCCTCGTGCCCGAGCCGCAGCCGGCGCACGAGCAGCCCGACCCGTTCCTCGCGCGCCTGCGCGACACGCTCGCCGCCGAGCTGACCGCCTTGCTCGCCCGACCGGGCGACGAGCGCCTCGCCGCCCGCACCGCTCGCTGGCGCCGCCTTGGCGCCCCGCGCGCGAGTTAGGCGCCGCCCACCTCGCCCCGCGCGCAACATTTCCCTCCAGCTTTCACACCAGGAGGCGCTCGTCGCCGGCATCCGCCAGCGCGCCGGCACGCCGTTGGGCGCGCACGCCCTGGTCGCCTCCTTCCTCGGCGCGGCCGCCCTGCGCGACACCGGCGCCACTCCTACCAAGCGCGCGACCTCTCCCGTTGCCGCATCGTCACGCGCCCAGAGTCGTGTCGGGCGCCATGCCGTCGGGTAAGCAACGATCGGCACGAAGTTTGACGGAGGAGAGAGGAGGAGCCGTGGCTCATCTGCATCTGCGCGGCGAGCATCCGCACGCCGCTGCGGCCCGTCGGGGCGTGGCGCAGGCGTTCTGGGCGCTGGTCGCCGGCGTCGTCGTCGCGTACGTGTTCTTCCTCGCGCTCGGCGCCTTCGGCTGGGGCGAGGCCGGCGTGCTCACCGTCGCGGTGATCCTGCTCGCGCTGCTGTGGGTCGGCCATGCGATCCTCGCGGCCCGCGCCGACCCGCACGATCCCCGGATCCTTCGCCAGCGCGAGCGGCGCGGCTTCTAGCCGCGCTGCGCCGTCACGCCGTCGATCGCCGCAGCGCTCGACGGCGGTCAGCGGGGCGGGCCTACGCCGTCGCGACCGACGCCGAAGCGCCCGCGGCACCGGCGTCGGTGCCGGCGCCCGCCGCCGCACCACCAGCACCGCCCGACGCGAAGCGCGACCCGTGCGGGCCGCCGAGCGCGTACGACGGGTGGGCAATCTTCAGGTAGTGACCGAACGACCAGTCGACGAACCGCTTCGACCCCATCGCGTTCAGCGCCGGCGCCAGCGCACGCGGGTGGACCCGCGGGATCAGTCTCTGCACCTTGAGCATCGAGTCGAACGCGAATCTGTGGCCCGCGCTGAAGGCGTGGTAGCGCCCGAGCGCCGCCTCGCGCGACTGCGCGCCCTCGACGACACCGCGCAGCTCGCGCCCGCAGGCGAGCCCGAAGTACAGCGCCGTGCGGATCCCCTCGGCCGTCAGCGGCAGGCAGTGACCGGCGGAGTCGCCGACCATGAAGACGCCGTCGTCGGTCGCGGGCCGCAGCGCGTGGGGGATCCAGTTGCCCTGGAAGCCGTCGGGGCTCTGGCCGAGGTCGTCGGTCAGCCGGACGGTCGGCTCCTTGACGTGGAAGCGGGGGTCGAAGGAGCCGATCCCGATCCGCACCTCGTCGCGCGCGGGGAAGCTCCAGCCGTAGCCGGCCGGCACGTACGAGCGGTCGATCCAGATCTCCAGGTCGTCTCTCTCACCGGCCGGATGGACCTCGAGACCGCGCGAGAGCAGCGCGTCCGGCGGCTGGATGTTCTCGCCGCCGCCGAGGATCCGGCGCCAGCCGAGCCCGTCGACGATCAGCGGCGCCGTCAGGTCGCCGCGGTCGGTGTGGACCGTGTTCCCGGTCCGCCCGTCGACCTTGGCGATCTCGAAGTCGGCGTCGCCCTGCTCCTGCAGCAGCGCGCAGATCTCTCTGTAGTCGAAGGTCGAGAACGACCACGGCAGGTCGTAGCGCACGCTCGTGTGCGGCGTGTGGATCACCAGCTCCTGGAAGGTCTGGCGATGGGCGCCCATCAGGCCGAGGTTGATCAGCCAGTCGGTCGGGGCCGCGCACGCGGAGGTCTGCCGCTCGCCGACCTCGTAGCGGTCGATCATCAGCACGCGGGCGCCCGCGCCCGCCAGCTCGCGCGCGACCGCGAGTCCGGCGAAGCTGGCACCGCAGATCAGGACGTCGGCGTCGCGGGAGAGGGGGGTGCGCTCCGCGCCGCGCTTCGTTGCACGCTTCGGCATAGCGGCTGATTCTACGGTGAGCGTGCCGAACCCCGGTCACTGGCGGGACTCCGGTACCCTTCTTCGGCTGTCCATTCGGACACTCTCTGTCTCCTACCAGGTCCCCTATGTCAACTATCGACGTCCAGCCCACGGCCAAGATCGTTGAAGGCTCCGACGGCCTTCTGCTCGAGATCGACGGCCAGATCGTCCCGAACTACGACGCGACGCTCACTCCCTTCGAGGAGGGTGACGTCGTCACCGGTCACGTCGTTCGGATCGACAAGGACGAAGTCCTCGTCGACATCGGCTACAAGTCCGAGGGCGTCATCCCGTCCAACGAGCTGTCGATCCGCAAGTCGGTCGACCCGAAGGACGAAGTCGAGATGGGGGAGGAGGTCGACGCACTCGTCCTCACCAAGGAGGATCAGGACGGCCGGCTGATCCTGTCGAAGAAGCGGGCGCGCTTCGAGAAGGCCTGGCGCCGCATCGAGGCCGCCGCCGAGTCCGGCGAGCCGGTCGACGGCACGGTCATCGAGGTCGTCAAGGGCGGTCTCATCATCGACCTCGGCGTGCGCGGCTTCCTGCCCGCCTCGCTGGTCGACATCCGCCGCGTGCCGCACCTCGACGAGTACCTCGGTCAGACGATCGAGTGCAGAGTCATCGAGCTCAACCGCTCGCGCAACAACGTCGTGCTGTCGCGCCGCGCGGTGCTCGAGGAGCAGCGCAGAGAGGACCGCGAGCGGATCCTCGACCGCCTGCAGCCGGGCATGATCGTCGAGGGCACGATCTCGAACATCGTCGACTTCGGCGCCTTCGTCGACCTCGACGGGATCGACGGCCTGATCCACATCTCCGAGCTGTCGTGGTCGCATGTGAACCACCCGAGCGAGATCCTCTCGATCGGCTCGACGGTCAGCGTCAAGGTGCTCGACATCGACCGCGACCGCCAGCGCATCTCGCTCGGCCTCAAGCAGACGCAGGAGGATCCCTGGCAGCGCGTGGTCGACACCTACAACCTCGGC
>DATIOB010000839.1:0-3713 GCA_035473605.1 Conexibacter sp. | reverse complement strand
TCGCCGGCAGCGTCGTCGCCGGTCCCTCGCCGCCCTCGACCGCCTCGCGCAGCCGCGCGAGGTTGCGCTCGAAGGTGTGGTGCAGGCCCCAGTCGCGACCGGTCAGCGCGGCCAGCCGCGCCGGCTCGATCGCGCGGTGGTCGCCGTCGCCGACGGGGCAGCAGGAGAGCAGCGCGTAGAGGTCGCTGCGGTCCTTCGCGTTCAGCTCGACGATCTGCAGCTTCGTCATCACGAGGTCGGTCGCCGGCAGCGACGGACCCGGGCGCTCGAGCGAATCGGCCAGCGGCAGCTCGTGGCACATCGAGAACTCGCCCGCGAAGACGTCGACCTGCGCCTCGCTGAGCGGGTCGTGGAAGAGCAGCCGGCGGCCGCCGCCGAGCGCGTTGAACTCGCTCGCCGGCGCCCAGCCGCGCGCCTCCAGCAGCTGCTCGACGGCGCGCCCCTCCTTGCGCCCGCAGAAGAGGTCGATGTCGCGGTACGGCCGCGCGAAGGCCGGGTCGAAGCGATCGTCCAGCAGCAGCAGGATCGCGACGCCGCCGAGCAGCCGCACGTGCAGGCCCTGCGCGTCGGCGTCGGCGGTCAGGCCGCGCGCCTCCTCCGGCAGGCGGTCGAGAAAGGGCGCTTGTGCGGTCATCGTCGGAGCCTCCCTCATCCGGTCACGAACTGGTGACGGACGGTGTCGCCGGCGAGCGTGATCAGACAGCCGTTGATGCGACCGGTGTGGTAGTCGCTGCCGGGGTTGATCGCGAGCGTGCGGCCGATTCTCGTCGCACCCGGCGATTCGTGCACGTGGCCGTGCAGCGACAGCAGCGGCTGGTAGCGCTCGATCGCGTCGCGCACGGCGGTGGAGCCGACCGGGATCAGCTTCGGCGCCGAGCCCGACATCACGACGGCGAGGTTCTCGTCGAGCGCCGGCGCGGTGTCGAGCTGCGAGTCGTACGGCGGCACGTGCAGGTTGAAGATGCAGCGCGTCATCTCGCCCGCCTCCTCGGCGAGCGCGCAGATGCGCGCGTACAGCTCCTCCTCGCTCAGCTCGCGCGGCGAGTCGAACGGGGTTCTGTTGGCCCAGCCGACCGAGACCATCGTGTGGTCGCCGAAGCGCACGACGCGGCCGTCGCAGGCCTCGACCTTGCCGGCCTGCTCGATCGAGAGGTCGACGCCGTGCGGGTCGTCGTTGCCCGGCATCACGAAGCAGCGCGTCTCCGCCGTCAGGCGCTCGTCGGCGAGCGCCAGCCAGCCGTCGAAGGTCTGCCGCATCACCTCCGCGAACCACTCCTCGCGCTCCTCCTCCGAGAGCGCGGCGACGCGCGCCACGTCGGCGCGCGTCATCCGGTGCGGGTACATGCCGTTGCTGCGGATCTTCTGCTCCATCTCCTCCAGCGCATCGCCGCTGACGTGCGACTTCTGCCCGAAGAGGTCGACCTCGAAGCCGCCGTCGGCCTCGACGAGCGGCACGACGACCTTGCCGGTCACGTCACCGCCCATCACCAGCACGCCGGCCTCGTAGGCGCCGCCGGCGTTGAGGAACTTGCGCCACAGCACCTCCGACCCGTGGATGTCGGAGGCGTAGTAGAGGCGGGTGGCGGGCGCGCCGCCACCACCCTTCTTCTTTCCGAAGAGCGCCATCGTCAGGCCGCCGGCAGCTCGCGGTAGGCGAGGTCGACGTCGACGCCCTGCCCTCTGCGGATCGCGCGCGAGATCCACCAGATCGCCATCGCCGCGAGGTAGACGCCGATCACGAGGAAGACCTTGCCGGAGTTGTCGCTCAGCGACGTGCCGGAGCCGGGGTCCCACAGCAGGATCGTGATCGCGCCGCCGAAGCCGAGGATCGCCAGCGAGCCGACGGCCGTCAGCAGCGGGATCCCGAGCACCTTGCCGCTGTAGGGCGAGTTCTCGACGAGGTCGGGATGGCGGAACGGCAGCAGCGTGCCGGCGATCGCGGTCACCAGCAGCGGCAGCGTCAGCCCCAGCAGCGCCGTGATCGAGCTGAACCAGTCGGTGAAGGCGTAGATCGCGGTCGAGGCGATCGACAGCACCAGCATCACGCCGATCGCGATCAGCGGCGAGCGCGAGCGCGGGTCGACGTACGACAGCTTCGCCGGCATCACGTGGTCGAACGACCACGCGAACATGTTGCGGCTGACGAGCATCAGCGTCTGCGGCAGCCACGTCAGCAGGCCGATCGTGAAGCCGATGATCGCGATCGCGCCGATCACCGGGCTGCCGGAGGCGATCCCGATCAGCTCCGGGTACGCGGGCGCGCCGGCGGTGAAGCCGTACGCGGCCGGATCGGCGAACCCGAGCATGTAGCTGAAGTCGTACCCGATCACGTGCGTGTAGCTCGGCACGAGGCAGAGCAGCACGAGCACGGCCAGCAGCACGGCGCCCGGCATCGAGTAGATGTGCGTCCGCTTCGCCAGTCGGATCTCGCCGGCGAAGTAGTTGCTGGAGAAGATGAAGCCGAAGATGAACCAGAAGATCGAGACCGCTCTCAGCGTCGACTCGAAGCTGAAGTCAGCCGGCGCGAAGCCCAGCTCGGTCGCGGAGGCCGCCAGCTTCGCGCTGGCGTCCTGCACGCCGAGGTTCGCCGCGTACTCGTTGAAGTTGGCGACAAACGTGCCGTGGCTGGTCAGCAGGCCGACGACGACCGGGACGATGATCGCGCCGAGCAGGTAGAGCGCGAAGGCGCCCGCCTGGATCTTGAAGAACAGCCGCACGCCGCCGAAGGCGAAGATCGCCGCGCTCGCCAGCAGCACCACCGTGCCGGTGATGAAGAGGCCCGGTCTGGTCGAGAACCAGTCGCCGAACTCGAGCCAGCCGTCGCCGGCGCCGAAGCCGGCCATCAGGCGGCCGAAGGCGCCGAAGCCGTAGGAGGCGATGTAGGTCGTGTAGACGCCGATCACGATCGCCAGCCAGAACGAGTACGAGAAGTTGCCGGCGAAGCCGACCGACGGGTGCAGCGCGCGGCTGTTGAAGACGTAGTCGCCGCCGGTGCGCGGCATCAGCTGCGTCAGCATCGCGTAGAGGAAGGCGCCCGGCAGGCCGAGCGCAGCCGCGATCAGGAAGGCGAGCAGGGCGCTCGCTCCGGGATAGAAGGCGGCGAACAGCCAGAAGAAGGCGAAGGTGAGGCCGACGCTCGACCACAAGAGGTTGTAGAAGAGCGCGTCGCGCGTCCGCCCTTCGCGCACGAGGCCGGTCGCTCTGCGGGTGAAGAGCCCTGGTGCTTCGGTGCTCATCGCGGTCCTCCGTGGACGCTCGGTGACGAAACGGCCTTCACGACGAGATCGTCGCGAAGATGCTCCAGATAGTTGACCAGCGGGTCGTCGGCGACGCCGAGCGGCAGCTCGGCCGTCGCGGTCGCGACGCCCTCGCCCAGCTCGGCGAGCGCCGCGCCGTCGGCGCCGATCGCGGCGCTGCCGCCGACGAAGCGGTGACCGCCCTCGCCGCCGACGCGGTTGACGTAGACGTGCGGCAGGCGGTTGTCGAGTGCCCGCGCGCGAGCGGCGAGCGCGTGGTCGGGGCCGTACGGCTCCATGTTCGCCGACAGCGTCGCGAGCAGCTCGGCGCCGGCGCGCGCGAGCGCGCGCGCCGGTTCGGGGAACTCGACGTCGAAGCAGACCAGCGGCGCGACGCGGCGCCCCGCCAGCTCGACGACGAGCAGCTCGTCGCCGGCCGCGAACGCCTCCGCCTCGGCACCGAAGAGGTGCGTCTTG
>DATIOB010000838.1:0-4958 GCA_035473605.1 Conexibacter sp. | reverse complement strand
GCGCGAGGCGACCTTCGACGCCCACGCCGTGCTCAACGGCGCCGACGTGATCGTGATCGAGTCGGTCGACCTGCGCGCGGTCTCCGCCGGCGAGCACGAGCTGATCTGCCTGCCGCTGAAGCTGCGCGGCGCGGAGGCGGCGCCGGCGCGGGTCGTGCTGGCGCCTGCGGGGGCCGGCACGGGCAGCGCGGGTGCGGGTGCGCCGATCGACATCTCCGTCGAGGTCGCGCCCGAGATGCTGCACTGGGGCCGCAGACCGGAGGTGACGGTCGTCGAGTCGCTCGCGGGCGGGAACAACTGCAACGTCACGCGCTGGCTGATGGGCTCGCACACGGGGACCCACCTCGACGCGCCCGCGCACTACATCGAGGGCGGCGCGACGATCGACGCGATCGCGCTCGACGTCTTCGCCGGGCCGGCGCGCGTGCTCGATCTCAGCGGCGTCGAGGGCGACGTGACGGCCGCCGACCTGGAGGCTGCCGGTCTCGGCCACGGCGAGCAGCGCGTGCTGCTGCGCACGGCCAACTCGGCCGGCGCCCTGCGCGCCGCCGAGAAGCCGTCGAGCTGGATCGGCCTCGCGCCCGACGGCGCGCGCCTGCTGGTCGACCGCGGCGTGCGGCTGGTCGGGATCGACTTCCTCACGATCGACGGACCGACTCGCACCGACGGCTGGGAGTCCCACCACGTGCTCTGCGGCGCCGGCGTGGTGATCCTCGAATGCGCCGACCTGCTCGACGTCGCCGACGGCCGCTACGAGCTGGTCGCGCTGCCGCTGCCGCTGCGCGGCTCCGAAGCCGCGCCCGGCCGCGCCTTCCTGCGACCGCTGGAGGCGGGCTGATGGCATACGTGATCGCCGAGCCGTGCATCGGGCGCAAGGACGGCTCCTGCGTCGAGGTCTGCCCGGTCGACTGCATCCAGCCGTTGAAGGAGGACGCCGACTGGGCGACGGTCGAGCAGCTCTACATCGACCCGGCCGAGTGCATCGACTGCAACGCCTGCACCGAGTCGTGCCCGGTCAACGCGCCCTTCCCCGACGACCAGCTGCCGGAGAGATGGGCGGCCTTCGCGCAGCGCAACGCCGACTTCTTCGCCGCTCGTGGGTGATGGCGCTGCGAGCGCCGGCGTCGCGCCGGGCGCGGACGGGGGCGGCGCTTCCTTGCGCGCGGCGGTCGTCGGGGCGGGGCCGTCGGGCTTCTACGCAGCCGGCGAGCTGAGCGCGGCCGGCTTCGCGGTCGACCTCTACGACGCGCTGCCGACGCCGTTCGGGCTCGTGCGCGCCGGGGTCGCACCCGACCATCCGAAGATCAAGGCGGTCACGCGCGTCTACGACAAGATCGCCAGACGGCCCGGCGTGCGCTTCTTCGGCGGCGTCGAGGTCGGCCGCGACGTGACGGGCGCCGAGCTGGCCGAGCGCTACGCGGCGGTCGTCTACGCCGTCGGCACGCCGGATGCGAACGCGCTCGGGATCCCCGGCGAGGACGGCCCCGGATCGCACGCCGCGACCGAGTTCGTCGGCTGGTACAACGGCCACCCCGCGCACACGTCGCACGACTTCCCGCTGGCGGTCGAGCGCGCGGTCGTGATCGGCAACGGCAACGTCGCGCTCGACGTCGCGCGGATGCTCGTGCTCGAGCCCGAGGAGCTGGCGTCGACCGACACCGCAGACCATGCGCTGGACGCGCTGGCGCGCGCCCAGGTGCGCGAGGTCGTCGTGCTCGGCCGCCGCGGGCCGCTGGAGGCCGCCTTCACCAACCCGGAGCTGCTGGAGCTGAGCGCGCTGACGCGGGCCGAGCCGGTCGTGGCGGCGGAGGAGCTGGAGTTCGACGCGGCGGCCGCAGCCGCCTTCGCCGCGGAGCAGGCCGATCCCGGCTCGGCGGTGCCGCGGCGGATCGAGATCCTGCGCGAGTACGCGGCGCGGCCGTCGCGCGGCGCCTCGCACCGGGTCGTGCTGAGATTCCTGCGCTCGCCGGTGGCGGTCGAGCGCGATGCGGACGGCGCGGTCAGCGGGCTGCGCGTCGCTGTCAACCGGCGGGTGGCTTCGGCGGGCGGGGGCGGCGGCGCGGCGCGCTTCGAGCCGACGGGCGCGGAGGAGACGATCCCCTGCGGGCTGGTGCTGCGCGCGATCGGCTACCGGGGCCGCCCGCTCGACGGGCTGCCGTTCGAGCCGGCGCGCGGCCTGGTCGCCAACGACGCCGGCCGCGTCGCGCCCGGCACCTACGTGACGGGCTGGGTCAAGCGCGGCCCCAGCGGCGTGATCGGCACCAACAAGCAGTGCGCGGCCGAGACGGTCGCGCGGGTGCTGGAGGATCGTGCGGCGGGGCTGCTGGGGGAGGCGGGCGACGCGGACGCCGCCGCCGTCGAGCGCTGGCTGCGCGAACGCGTTCCGGCCGTCGTCTCGTGGGACGGCTGGTCCGCGATCGACCTGCACGAGAGAGCGGCCGGGGAGCCGCACGGACGTCCCCGGATCAAGCTCGTGGAGGTCGAGGAGATGCGGCGGCGGGCTGTCTCCTAGTAGCCGTGACCTCTGTGCACTCTCTTGTGCACGTGGTGACCGGCAGCCCTTCTGCGCAGGTCCGCGATCGAGGCCGAGATGTCGTCGGCGAGCGCGTCGGCCAGCTCGCGTGACTGGTTGACCTTCACGAGGATGCGGATGATCTGCTGGTCGTCGTTGTCGGGCGGCAGCTGGTAGGCGGGGACCATCCAGGCGCGCCGCTGCGCCAGCTCGGCGACGAGGTCGGTCCCGGTGAAATCCTCGTCGGAGCGGACTCTCGCGATCACGAGCGGGAGCCGCGGCTCACCGCCGACCAGCTCGAGCGCGTCCTCGGCCGCCAGCCGCTCGGTCAGCGCGTCGGAGTTTCTGTCCATCGCGCGCACGAGCGAGGCGTAGCCCTGGCGCCCGTAGCGGACGAAGTTGTAGTACTGCGCGAGGATGAAGGCCGAGCTGCCGGAGAAGTTGAGCGTGAAGGTCGCGTCGCGCTCGCCGAGGTAGTCCTCGTAGAAGACGAGCTGCTCCGGCAGCTGGTTCTCGTCGCGGAAGACGAGCCAGCCGACGCCGGGGTAGACGAGCCCGAACTTGTGGCCGGAGACGTTGATCGACTTGACCGTGTCGAGGCGGAAGTCCCACTCGAACTCGGGGTGGCTGAAGGGGAAGACGAAGCCGCCGGAGGCCGCGTCGACGTGCATCGGGATCTCGAGCCCTCTCGTGCTGGCGAGGTGTCTCAGCATCGCGTCGATCCCGGCGACGTCGTCGCACTCGCCGGTGAAGGTCGTGCCGACGACGGCGACGACGCCGATCGTGTTCTCGTCGATCTGCGGCGCGAGGTCGTCGGGGCCGACGGTGTAGCGCCCTCTCGGCAGGTTGACCTGGCGCGGCTCGACGTCGAAGTAGCGGCAGAACTTGTCCCACACGACGTGCACGTCGGCGCCGTAGACGAGGTTGGGCTTGTCGACCGGCTTGCCGGCCTTCTCGCGCGCGTTCTTCCAGCGCCACTTCATCGCCAGCGCGCCGAGCATGACCGCCTCCGAGGAGCCGGCGGTCGCGGTCCCGGGCACCTCCGGGCAGTGGACGCCGTGGAAGAGGTGGTGGAGCATCCGCACGCAGCGGTTGGCGATCTCGGCCGTGCGCGGGTACTCGGCGTGGTCGATCCAGTTGCGGTGGAGGTTGTTCTCGATGACGTAGCGGGCCTCGGGCTCCATGTACGTCGTGACGAAGGTCGCGAGGTTCTTCGCGGGGTCGCCGTCGAGCAGCATCTCCGACTCCAGCAGCGACAGCGCCACGCGCGGGTCGCGGCTGTGCTCCGGCATCTCACGCACCGGCGCCGGCTGCGTGAAGTAGCGCTCGGCGAAGGTCAGGTCTGTGCCGTCGGGCTGCTGCTCGTCGATGGCCATGCGCGGTGCTCCTCGATCCGGGTTGTTGCGCGACGCTATCAGCGGGCCGCGTCGGCGGCGGGAAGCGTGGCGCCTGCGCGCAGCCTCGGGCCGCGGAACCTCTCGCTTTCGCGGGGGGCGCTTCAGGTCCAGGCGGCGGCGAGCGCGAGCAGGACGGCCACCTCGGTCAGCGCGACGGTCGCGCCGAGCGTGTCGCCGGTGCGGCCGCCGAGCGTGCGGCGCGACCATGCGGAGGTCGCCGCTGTGGTCAACGCGGCGGCGGCGAGCGCGAGCAGCGTGTCGGAGAAGTCGCGCGTGGCGAGGGCGGTCGCGACGACGGCGGTCGCGAGCCCGGCGGCGAGCGCGACGGGCGGGACGGTGAAGCCGGCGCCGAGCCCGTCGCGGCGGGCCGGCGGGGCGAGGGTGGCGTGGGCGAGGGCGGCGGCGCGGCCGAGCGCGGCGGCGGCGATCAGCGCGGTGAGCACGTCGGCGCTGGGGAGCGGCGCGAGCGTCGTGAAGGCGAGCAGCCCCCAGCCGAGCAGCGCCAGCATCCCGAACGTCCCGATCGCCGAGTCGCGCATCACCGCGAGGCGGCGCTCGCGGTCGCCGCGCACGCCGAGCCCGTCGGCGCAGTCGGCGAGGCCGTCCTGATGCAGCGCGCCGGTCGCGGCGACGAGCGCGATCAATGCGAGCACGGTCGCCGGGCCGGCGCCGACGAGCGGCTCGGCGGCGGCGTGGACCGCGCCCGCGACGGCGCCGATCGCGATCCCGACGAGCGGGAACCAGCCGGCCGCGCGGCGCATGCTGCCGCCGGCGAAGGCGCGCTCCGGGAGCGGGAGGAGCGTGAGGAAGGAGATCGCGAGCGCGGCGTCGCCGACGGTGCGGCGGGCGGGGCCGTGCGTCTCCGCGGGCTGCGAGGCGGGGGCTGTGCCGGCGTCAGCGCGCGGAGAGGCCGGCGGCACGTCGGCGCCGCTCATCGCGGTCCGTCGATGCCGGCCTCGGCGAAGGTGCCCATCTCGCGGTGGAGCGCGCCGGCGGAGGCGATCACCGGCAGCGCGAGCAGCGCGCCGGAGGCCTCGCCGAGCCGCAGC
>DATIOB010000837.1:0-1590 GCA_035473605.1 Conexibacter sp. | reverse complement strand
TGCTGGCGCCGCGCGGCGGCGAGCGCGCCGACGAGGCCGGCTACGCGGTCCTGCACGGGCTCTACTGGCTCGTCGTCAACCTCGCCGAGACGCAGCCGGTCGCGCTGATCGTCGACGACGTGCAATGGGCCGACGCGCCGTCGCTGCGCTTCCTCGAGTACCTCGGCCGGCGCCTCGACGGGCTCGCCGTCGCGGTCGTCGCGGCGCAGCGCACGAACGAGCCCGGCGCGCCGGAGGAACTGCTGCGCCAGCTCGCCGCGGGCCCGCTGGCGAGCACGCTGCGGCCGCGCCCGTTCACGCCCGACGACGTCGCCGACCTGCTGCAGGGCGCGCTCGGCAGCGCGCCCGACCGCGACTTCCGCGACGCCGCGATGACCGCGACCGGCGGCAACCCGCTGCTGCTGACGGTGCTCGCGCGCGAAGCCGAGGAGCTGGGCCTCGCGGGCAGCTCCGCCGACAGCGCCCGCGTCGCCGAGCTGGGCGCCGCCGGCGTCGCGCCAGCCGTCCAGCGGCGGCTGCGGACGCTCGGTCCGGAGGCGATCGCGGTCGCGCAGGCGGCGGCCGTCGTCGGCGAGCGCGGCCTGCTGGAGGACGTCGCGGCGCTGGCCGGGATCGAGCCGGCGCAGGCGCGCGCGGCGCTCGACCGGCTCGCCGCCGTCGGCGTCCTGAGCGGCGACGGCTGGGGCTTCGTCCACCCGCTCGTGAAGGCGGCGGTGCTGGAGGCGACCGAGCCGGTCGACCGGATGCGGATGCACCGGCTCGCGGCGACGCGGCTGCGCGAGCGCGGCGCGCGCCCGGCCGAGACCGCGCTGCACTGGCTCGCGGCCGAGCCGACCGGCGACCCGCAGGCGGTCGCCGACCTGCGCGCCGCCGCCGCCGCCGCGACCGCCGAGGGCGCGCCGGAGACGGCCGTCGACCTGCTCGTGCGCGCGCTGGAGGAGCCGCCGCCGCGCGAGCAGCGGCCGCAGGTGCTGCTGGAGCTGGGCGAGCTGGAGGTGAGAGCGAACCGCCCGATCGGCGCCGAGCGGCTGCGGGAGGCGGTCGCGGGCGGCCTCGCCGGCGACGAGCTGGCACGGGCGCGCGCCGGCCTCGGGACCGTGCTCGTGCACACCGACCCGGCCTCCGCGCTCGACGAGGTCGCGCGCGGGATGGAGGAGGCGGAGGACCCGGCGCTGAAGCTGCGCCTGGAGGCGTTCATGATCGAGGCGCTGATCTTCGTCGACGCCTTCGCGCCGCGGCGCGAGGCCGCCTTCGCCGCCGGTCGCGCCGACGCGCGCCCCTCGCCGGTGATGCTCGCCCACCTCGCCGTCGACGACGCCTGCATCGGCAAGCCGCGCGAGGAGGTGCTGGCGATGGCCGAGCGCGCCCACGCCGGCGGCGTCCTGCTCGACCAGATCGGGCCGACCAGCTCGACCTGGAACCTGACGACCCACGCCTTCCGCTTCGCCGAGGCGCCCGACCGCTGCGCCGACGTGCTGCGCGACGGCGAGCGCTGGGTCCGCCGCCACGGCTTCTCCGGCCCCGATCCCTTCATCGGGCAGGCGTGGGGCTACTGGCACCGCGACTTCGGCTCGGTCGCGGCCGGCGCCG
>DATIOB010000836.1:0-1562 GCA_035473605.1 Conexibacter sp. | reverse complement strand
GCCGCAGCTCGTCCTCGCGGCGCGGCGTGCGCACGCAGCCCTTCGGCTCGTCGGCATGCGGCCAGACGACGACGCCGTCGAGCGTCACCTCGTACTCCAGTTCGGCGCCGGTCGGGAGGCCGACGGCCTCGACGAGCGCGTAGTGGTGGCCGGCGACCTCGAAGCTGCGCGAGCGCGCTCCGAGCGCCGCGACCACGCAGGGACCGTCGGTCTCGACCCAGACGGTCGCCTCCGTCGGCCCGACGTAGCGCAGGATCGGACCGAGGATCAGATTGGGCACCGCCCTGTTGTACCCGATAGCGTTCGGCGCATGAGCGGCGACGGCATGTTCCACCAAGGTCAGAGAGTCTGGGTCCACGGACCCGACGGCGCGGCGCGCGAGGCGATCTTCGTCGGGGGCGGTGACAACGCCACCTTCTTCGGCGGTCCGCCGCTCGCCTACGTCGTCTTCCCGGACACGCGCGAGGGCGTCGAGATCGAGCTGGACCGCGTCACGGCGCGGGACTGAGCACGGCCTCCACGCGCGCCGGCACGTGCTTGTGCCACGGCGTCAGCGCGCGCGGATCGCGCCACGTCAGTGACGTCAGCTCGTTGAGCGCGACGCCGGTCGTGACCGGCCGTCCGTCCTCGCCCGGGTAGTCGAGCCCGAGCCCGTTCGGCAGCGAGACGTGGCCGGGCTGCATCGCCGCATTGACCTCGACCGGCGTCTCGACCGCGCCGGAGGCGGTCGTGATCCGGGCGCGTGCGCCGTCGCCGAGCAGGCCGAGCCGCTCCGCGTCGGCCGGTGCGATCCGCAGCGCGCCCTGCGCGTCGCGCTTGCGCCACGCGGGGTCGCGGATGATCGTGTTCGCGGTCGAGGCGCGCCGCTCGCCGGCCGACAGCACGAACGGGAACTCGTCGCTGGTCCAGCCGGGGGCGCTCGCGTCGAGCGCGCGCAGCTCGTCGAGCAGCTCGGGGATCTCCAGCGCGATGCGGCCGTCGGCCGTTCTGACGTAGCGCCAGGCGTCCTCGTAGTCGTCGAGCGTGAAGGTGATGCCGGAGCGGCCGGCCAGCAGCGCGTCGAACAGCGCCTCGCCGAGCGCCGGCCCCTCGCCTTCGTAGCCGGCGCCGCGCACCGCCTCGGGGTAGGTCATCGCGCAGCGGTGCGCGAGCCCCCACAGCGCGGCGGCCGCCCGGGCGCCGTCGGGCAGCGTCGGGCCGAGCGTCTCGTAGAGCACGAACGGCGCCGCGGCCGCGAGCCTGGGGTCGCCGCCGGCGGCCGTCAGAAAGGCGGTCGCGAACTCCAGCCGGCCGGCCTGCGCCGCTGCGCGCAGCGGTGCGAGCGCCGTCTCCGGGATCACGTCCAGCGCACGCATGATACGCGCCCAGATCTCCGGCTCGGGCAGCGTTCCCGGCAGCGGGTCGAGCAGCGGCGCGCGCAGCTGGAAGGTGTTGCGCGGGAACTCGAGGTTGAAGAAGGTCGCCTCCCACTTCTCGAACTGGCTGGCGGCCGGCAGCACGTAGTCGGCCTCGCGCGCCGTCTCGCTCAGCGCGACGTCGATCACGACGACGAGGTCGAGCGC
>DATIOB010000835.1:0-2183 GCA_035473605.1 Conexibacter sp. | reverse complement strand
GTCATGCCGGTCAGCACGACGGCGGCGGCGCTCGCGCCGAGCAGCTTCGGCACCGCGCCCGGCACGCGCCCGGCGGCCCGCTGCGCGGCGGCGATGACGGTGCGGCCCTCGCGCGCCAGCACGAGCGCGGAGGCGAAGACGAGCAGGCCGCCGGTGATCAGCACGAGGTGGGTCGGCCCCCACAGCGTCACGTCCTGGCCGAATATGCGGTGCCAGACGTCGTCGAGCGGGAAGGCGAGCATCGCCGCCGAGCCGGACAGCAGCATCGCGACACCGCCCGCTGGCACGGTCCAGCCATCGACGACACGGATTCCTGACGCCGGTCCCTCGTCGGCCGTCGGCAGCACGACCGCGAGCCAGCCGCCCGCGAGCATCACCAGCAGGCCGAGGAAGATCATGTAGTGCGAGGGGTTGGCGAACGGCCCTTCGTCGCGGCCGGCGGAGATGTGCAGCGCGACGTCCCAGACGAAGCCGACGCCTGCCAGCAGCAGGCCGAGGCCCGCGACCAGCAGCGGCAGTCCCGCCCAGCCGGGGAGGCGCGTCAGCCGTGCGGCCGGCGCGGCGAGCCGCAGCAGCAGCGTCGTGCGACCGGCGCGGTGACCGAGCCCGAGCACGAGCAGGACGAGCGTCCAGACGGTCGCGACGCCGGCGCCGATCGCGATCTGGCCGGCGGTCGCGCCGCCGGCCGGCGCGACCTCGGCCGGCGCCGCCTGAGCGACGGCGGGGAAGGCGGCGAGCAGCAGCGTGACGAGCGCGAGCAGGCGCGACATCGGAACCTCCGGTGACCAGCGAGAAGATGACACGGTCTCGTGAACAATACATGGATCGATGGCAAGTAATGACAGGAATCCATGTAGAGTTGTCGCCATGGCATGCGACGTGGTGATCATCGGCGCCGGCTTCGGCGGCCTCGGGATGGCGATGCGCCTGAAGGCGCAGGGGATCGACGACTTCGAGCTGCTGGAGCGCGCCGACGACGTCGGCGGCGTCTGGCGCGCGAACACCTATCCCGGCTGCGGCTGCGACGTGCCCTCGCCGCTCTACTCGTTCTCGTTCGCGCCGAACCCGGAGTGGTCGCGGCTGTTCTCGCGCCAGCAGGAGATCCACGACTACCTGCGCCGCTGCGCCGACGAGCACGACCTGCGGCCGCACATCAGCTTCGGCTGCGACGTGCTCGGCGCCAGCTGGGACGACGAGGCGCAGCTGTGGCGGATCGAGACCTCGCAGGGGCCGCGCGGCGCGCGCGTGGTGGTCGCCGCGCTCGGCCCGCTGACCGAGCCGGCGCTGCCCGACGTGCCCGGCCTCGCCGACTTCCCCGGCGACCTCTTCCACTCGGCGCAGTGGAGACACGAGATCCCGCTCGCCGGCAAGCGCGTCGCGGTCGTCGGCACCGGCGCCTCGGCGATCCAGCTCGTGCCGAGAATCCAGCCCGAGGTCGGCTCGCTGCACCTCTTCCAGCGCACGGCGGCGTGGGTGCTGCCGCACATCGACCACCCGACCGGCCGCCTCCAGCGGCGGCTGCTGCGGCGCTTCCCCGCGCTCGGCAGAGCGCAGCGCGCCGCCGTCTACTGGGGGATGGAGGCGCTCGTCACCTCGCTGCTGCGCACGGCGCCGACGCTGCGCGGCCTGGAGCTGGCGGCCCGCTTCAACCTCCGCCGCCACGTCCCCGACCGCGCGCTGCGCCGCCGCCTGACGCCCGACTTCCGCCTCGGCTGCAAGCGGATCCTCGCCTCCAACAGCTACTACAGAGCGCTCGCCGCGCCGAACGCCGAGGTGCTGAGCGGCGGCGTCGCGGCCGTGCGCGGCTCGACCGTGATCGCCGGCGACGGCAGCGAGCGCGAGGTCGACGCGATCGTGCTGGCGACCGGCTACGGCGTGCTCGGCGGCCCCGCCTACCGCGAGATCCGCGGCCGCGACGGCCGCTCGCTGACCGAGGTCTGGCAGGGCGGGATCGAGGCCTACCTCGGCACGGCCGTCGCCGGCTTCCCGAACTTCTTCATGCTGATCGGCCCCAACACGGGCCTCGGCGCCGGCTCGATGGTCTACGTGATCGAGGCGCAGATCGCCTACGTGCTCGACGCGCTGAAGCAGATGCGCGAGCGCGGGCTGGCCTCGATCGACGTGCGCGCCGGCGTGCAGAAGCGCTTCAACGAGGAGCTGCAGCGGAAGATGCAGGGGACCGT
>DATIOB010000834.1:0-3346 GCA_035473605.1 Conexibacter sp. | reverse complement strand
CGGGAACGGCCAGCCGTGGCTGTGCCCCAGCAGCTGCAGCAGGAAGCCGAACGCGCCGCTGACGGTCGTGGACGGCGGCAGCCCGGAGTGCTGGGCCGAGCCCGAGAGCCACGCCGTCGCGCGGCGGTCGCCGTCGAACAGGTCGAGGCCGAGCGCCTCGACGGAGCCGAGCAGCCGCCGCGTCCACTCGACGAGGTCGCGGTTGAGCCCGGCGCCGACGCGTGCGCCCGCGACGACGGGCGGAAGCGGCGACAGCACGCTCTCGACCAGCGGCGTCGCGAGCGGCAGCATCCGTCTCGTCGCCGCGCGCCAGCCGGCCGCGGCGCTGCCATCGGCGGCGCCGCCTCGGGCGAGCGATTCGAGCGTCGCGTCGACGTCGCGGTGCAGCGCGAGCGCGCGGCCGTCGTCGAACGGATGCGCGAGCACGACCGGCGGATCGATCCACTCGAGGCCGTCGGCCTCCAGCCCCAGCTCGCCGATCGCCGGCGAGGCGGCCGCCATCGGCACAAACGCGGCGCAGTGGTCGTGCACGAAGCCCGGCCGCGTCGCCTCGGTCGAGGTCGACGCGCCGCCGGGGCGCGGCGCGTGCTCGAGCACCGTCACGTCGAGGCCGTGCGCCGCGAGCTCGATCGCGGCGACGAGGCCGTTGTGGCCGGCGCCGATCACGAGCACGCGGCTCATGCGATCGCCTACTTCTTCGCGTCCACGGCGCGCTGGAGCTGCTGCTTGTCCATCTTCGAGCGACCCTCGACGCCGAGCCTTCTCGCCTCCTCGTAGAGCTGCTCGCGCGTGCGGCCGCGCGGCCGTCTGGTGCCGGAGCGCAGGCCGCCGCGACGGCCGGACGAGATGTCGCTCGTCGAGCTGCGCGAGCGTCTTCTCGACTCGCCGCTGCGCGCCCGCTCCTTGTTGACGGTGCGTGCCGCGATCTCCTCGGCGCGTCTCTCGCTCTTGCCCTGGTCCTTGGCGGACTCCTTGACGTGCTCGTACTGCCGCGCACGCTTGCTGCCTCTTCTGACGCCTCTCGGGGGCATCGGCCTCACCTCGCTGCCGTACACGTGGATCGGGTTCGTCGGATCGCTACCCGCGATCTCCGCCCACTACGCTGAGGGCATGAGCATCGACGCCACGCAGCGGTCGGCGCGGTTCGATCCCGCGTCGTTCGAGCGCTTCCGCTTCACCGGCCGCGAGCTGAGCGACGACGGCGTCGTGACGCTCCGCTACGCGCTCGACGAGCGGATCGAGTTCGCCGAGACCTTCACGCTGCCTCTGCCCGAGGGGACGCACGTCAGCGCCGCCGACCGCGCGCGCGTCGACGGGCTGCTGTCGCTGCTGCACTGGGTCGCGGGCGTGTCGTACTTCAAGATCGCGGTCCCGCCCGCGGTCGTGCTCGAAGGCCCCTTGCCGGGGCCGGCCGCCGCCGCGCTGCTGGAGGCGCTCTACTCGGAGGGGCTCGGCGAGTTCGCCTTCACGAACAGACTGCCGGCGCTGCCGCGTCCCGTGTTTCCACGCGGCGCGGGCGGCGCGAGCGCGGGCGCGGTCGATGCCGCTGCGCGCGATGACGCGTCCGGTCCGCGGCGGATCCTCGTCCCGGTCGGCGGCGGCAAGGACTCGGTCGTGGCGCTGGAGATCGCGCGCCGCTCGGGCCGCGAGGTCAGCCTCTTCTCGATCGGCGACGCGCCGCCGATCGTGCGCACGGTCGCGGTCGCCGGCCTGCCGCACCTGCTGGCGCGGCGCAGACTCGACGCGCAGATCGGCGCGCTCAACCGAGCGGGCGCGCTCAACGGCCACGTGCCGGTGACGGCGATCGTCTCCTGCGTCGCGCTGCTGACCGCCTCGCTGCACGGCTTCGACGCGGTCGCGATGGCGAACGAGCGCTCCGCCTCGCACGGCAACGTCGCCTGGGACGGGATCGACGTCAACCACCAGTTCAGCAAGAGCCTGCGCACCGAGCGGCTGCTGCGCGCCGCGCTGAGCGAGGTCGCCGCGCCGGCCGAGCTGTTCTCGCTGCTGCGGCCGGCCTCCGAGCTGGGGATCGCGCGCGCCTTCGCGCGGCTGGAGGACTACCACCCGGTCTTCACGAGCTGCAACGCGATCTTCCGCATCGACCCGGCGCTGCGCGCGGCGTCATGGTGCTGCGACTGCCCGAAGTGCCGTTTCGTCTATCTGATCCTCGCGCCGTTCCTTGAGCCTGCCGCGCTGGCCGCGATCTTCGGGCGGGACCTGCTCGGCGACCCGGCGCAGTACGACGGCTTCGCGCTGCTGACCGCGACCGGCGGCCACAAGCCGTTCGAGTGCGTCGGCGAGGAGCAGGAGAGCCTCGCCGCGATCCGCCTGATCGCCGCGCAGCCGCGCTGGCGCGACCATGCCGTGGTGCGCCGGCTCGCCGCCGAGGTGCTGCCGGCCCACGCCGCGGCCGACGGCGACCTGGAGCAGGTGCTCGCGCTCAGCGACGACCACGAGGTCCCCGCCGCCCTGATGCCGGACGTCCGTGCGCTTCTCGGAGCTTGACGGAGCGGCGGTCGGCGTCTGGGGCGCCGGCCGCGAGATCAGCTCGCTCGCGCGCCAGCTGGAGCGGCGGCTGCCGAGCGCGCGGATCACGGTGATCGGAGTCGACGCCTCGCCGGACGACGGCGCGCGCGCGCTGGCGGCGGCGACCGGCGCGCGGATCGTCAGCGGCGCCGCGGCGGCCGCCGCCGCGCTGGCGGAGTGCGATGCGGTCGTGCGCTCGCCCGGCGTCTCGATCCACCGGCCGGAGCTGGTCGCGCTGCGCGACGGCGGCACGCCGGTGACGACCGCGACGGCGCTGTGGCTGGCCGAGCGCGGCGGCCGCGGCGTGATCGGCATCACCGGCACGAAGGGCAAGAGCACGACGGCGGCGCTGACCGCCCACCTCGCGCGCGCCGCCGGCGTCGCGACCGACCTCGCCGGCAACATCGGCGTGCCGGCGCTCGACCTGCTCGACGCGCCGCCGTCGGAGCTGGCCGTGATCGAGCTGTCGAGCTACCAGATCGCCGATCTGGCGACCGCGACCGAGGTCGCCGTCGTGACGAACCTCTACCGCGAGCACCTCGACTGGCACGGCTCCGAGGATGCCTACCGCCGCGACAAGCTGCGCCTGCTGGAGCTGCCCGGCGTGCGCGCGGCCGTGGTGGGGGCGGGCGGCGACGACGCGGACGCGAGCGCGGCGGCTGACGCGGGGGCGGCTGGCGCGGACGCAGGCGGCGCGGGCGCCGTGGATGCCGCGGGCGCCGGGTGGGTGGCTGGCGCGGACGCGGGGGCCGCGGGCGATGAGCGGGCGGCCACGGTCGCGCGCGCGGCCGGCGTCGAGCTGGTGCGCTTCGGCGTC
>DATIOB010000833.1:0-2218 GCA_035473605.1 Conexibacter sp. | reverse complement strand
GCGAGCACGGCGGCGCTGCTGGCGTAGGCGGCCGCGAGGCTTCTGCGCAGGACGGCGGTCGCGCCGCGCGGCCACAGCAGCAGCCCGACCGCGAGGCTGATCGCGCAGCCGATCGCGATGTCCTCGATCCGCACCAGCCCGACCGACCAGCCGACCGGCTCGATCAGGTTGAAGATCACGAGCACCGCGAGCGAGAAGGCGGCCTGGCCGGCGACGAACGAGATCGCTCTCGGGGCGGAGGCGGCCAGCAGCAGGGTCAGCGGCAGCAGCGCCCACAGCACCGCCTCGTTGCCGCCGACGGCGAGCACCACGAGCCCGCCGGCGACGATCCCGATCAGCGTGCCGGCGAGTGCCTGAACGGCGCTCGCTCCGGTGCTGAGCGCGCGCGACCGCAGCACGGAGACGGTCCCCAGCACGACCCAGAAGGCGTGCTGCAGTTCGGCTGCGTTGCCGATCCCGACCGCCAGCGCGAGCCCCAGCCCGCCGCGCACGCTGTTGCGAAACCAGATCGAGCGGGTGCTCGCGTACGCCGCCGCGAGCCGGCCCGATGCCGCCGCGTGCTGCGCGTCGCGCGTCCCGCGCCGGCGCAGCGCCGCGGTCGCCGTCGCATCGCCCGCGGCCTCGTTCGCATCGATCTCCGGCACCGTCTCGCCGCAGGCGCGCAAGGCGTCGGCGGCGAGGTGCCAGGCGGCGTACGACATCATCCGCAGCGCGAAGGCGTGCTCCAGCTCGCGCTCGATCCGCTCCTCCTCGCCGCGCGGCGCCTGCTCGATCGACTGCAGCAGCGCACCGCCGAAGCGCTCGCGGGCGGCGCTGAGGCGCGCGAAGTCGGGCTCGCCGGAGCCGCCCTCGAGGCGTTCGGCGGCGCTGTCGAGCAGCGCCGCGACGGCGGCGTGCAGCTCGGCGCTCTCACGCGGGAACGTCTCGTCGTCGCGCTGCGGCAGCAGCCGGGCGGCGAACTGCCCGAGCCAGTCGAGGTCGTCGGCGAGCGCCGCCAGCGCGGCGGCCGGCCCGGTCGCCCCGGCGGGGCGGTAGGGGGTCGCGTAGAAGGCCGTGCGGGTCTCGCGCACCGCCTCCGCGGCGGCCTCGCGGCGCGCGTCGAGCTGCTCGACCTCGCCGTCGCAGTGGCTCTGGGCGAGATCGGCGAAGGCGCGGCAGCCGGCGGCAGCGGCGGCGCGCAGACGGTCGCGCGGCCGTCTCGGCCACAGCAGCAGCGCGGCCGGGACCGAGAGCGCCGTGGCGATCGCCCAGCCGAGCAGCCGCTCGTCGAGCGCGTCGGCCGGCGCCGGGATCGTCGCCGCCAGCACGAACGCGAGCAGCGCGCCTGTCGAGCCGGCCGCGAAGGTGCCGCCGAAGATGCCGGAGAAGAGGATCGTGAAGCCGACCAGCGCCATCGCGACGGTCGCCAGCCACGGGGTCTCGGAGCAGAGCGTGCCGACGACGATCAGGGGGACGCCCGTCAGCGCGAGCAGCAGGTAGGCGCGCAGACGCACGCCCGGGCTGCCGCTGAAGTCGGAGAACAGCACCAGCGCGAAGCAGCCGAAGATGGCGAACGTCGCGGCGTGGATGTCGTCGAGCAGGCCGAGCGTCAGCGCGAAGGCGATCGATCCGGCAAGCGCCAGCCGGATCGCGTTCTGCAGCGCATACCTCCGCACGCCGGCGATCCTACGCCCCGCCGCGGCGCGCCGCCCGCGCGACCCCGCGGCCGCACGCGCGGGGTTGCCGCGCGCACCGTCCCCGCGACCCGCCCGCCGCCGCCGGGTACGCTGCGCCGATGGACTTCCTCGTCTACCTGCTCGTGCTGCTGCTGATCGGCCTCGTCGTCGGCGCGCTCGCGCGGCTGGCGCTGCCCGGTCCGGATCCGCTGTCGATCGCGGCGACGATCGGCCTCGGCCTCGCCGGCACGCTGATCGCGGGTCTCGTGATGCGGCTCCTGTTCGACGACGAGAGCGGCGCCGGGATCGTCGTCTCCGTGCTCGTCGCGACGTTGCTGCTGTGGGCCCTGCGCCGCGCCCGCGGCGGTCACGTCACGCCGTACAACACGAAGCGCTGAGGACGCTCAGCGCGCGGTGCCGCCGGCGCGGCGCCACGCCCGGCATCAGTGCGGCTTTGGGGGTCTGTGCGACCCCCGAACCCGCAGTGATCAGCGAGCCGCGGTCGCGCGCGACAAGGCGCTCCGGATCTTCGCGGCCGTCTGCGGCTGTCGGCGGACGACGTC
>DATIOB010000832.1:0-11864 GCA_035473605.1 Conexibacter sp. | reverse complement strand
CGAGCGCCGCGGCGCCGTCGGCGAGCGTCAGCGCCATCACCGCCCAGATCGCGGTCGGCTGCTCCACCCCCGCCAGCTGCGTGAACGGCCGCGGCGCGAGCGCGAGCGCGGCGAGGCGGCGGATCTCGGCGGCGCCCGCATCGCCGGCCGCCGCCTCCCACGCGAGGTGCGCGGCGAGGCTGGGACCGGGCTCGGCGACCGGCTCGGCCAGCACCCGCGCGCGCTCGTCGCTCGTCGCCGCGCTCATGATCAGGCCGTCGAGCAGGCGGCCGCGCAGCCGGTCGCCGAGCGCGGGATCCGCGGGCTCGAAGCGCTCGATGCCCGCGTGCAGGCGCGCGGCGATCTGCGGCAGGCCGTCGTCCTCGGTGAAGATCCCGAGCGGGATCTGCGTCGCGGTCGCGCTGACGGCGACGAGCGGATCGCCGCCGTGCGCGGCACGGCGCAGGTGCTCGCCCGCGATCGGGTCGCCGGCCGCCATCCCCGCGAGCCCCAGCTCGAAGTGGAGCGCGTCACGCTGCGGGTCGTCCGGCGGCTGCTCCTCCAGCGCCCGCCGCAGCCGCCGCACGGCGGCGTCGGGCGCGCCCTCGGCCATCGCGCGGGCGCCCGCCTCGCGCAGCAGCGGCGCGACCCACGGCGCGCGCAGCGGCGGCGCCGCCAGCAGGTGGACGACGATCTCCTCGCTCGGCGCGCCGCGCCCGCGCAGGTGCTCGGCGGCGCGGCGGTGCAGCTCGTCGCGCGCCTCGACCGCGACCGTCTCGGCGACCGCCTGGCGCACGAGCGGGTGGACGAAGGCCGGCGGGTCGCCGTCGACGAGGTCGGCGTCGCGCAGAGTCGCGACGGCGTCGCGGACGGCGCGCTCGTCAAGGTCGCAGACGGCCGCCACCAGCTCCGTGTCACGCCGCTCGCCGAGCGCCGCGAGCGTCCGCACGACCGCGCCCGCGGCCGCCGGCAGCCGCGCGATCCGCCGCTGCACGAGCCGCACGACGGAGGCGGGCGGCGTCTCGCCGAGCGGCGCGGCGGCCGGCGCCTCCTCACCGGCGGCGAGGCTGCGGACCAGCTCGCGCACCAGCAGCGGGTTGCCGCCGGTCGCGGCGAAGGCGTCGGCGGCGACCGCGTCGCCGCCGCGGTCCTCGCCGAGCTGGTCGTCGACGAGCGTGCGCACGCCGGCGGCGCTCAGCGGCTGCGGCCGCACGACGGCGACCTCGGGCGCGTCGGCGAGCGCGCCCAGCAGCGCCTGCTCGGCGCCGGGCTCGTGCGGGCGCAGCCCGACCGCGAGCAGCAGCGGCAGCTCGGGCACGCGCCGCGCGAGGAAGTCGAGGAAGCGCAGCGAGGCGGCGTCGGCCCAGTGCGCGTCGTCCACCACCAGCAGCAGCGGCGCCTGCTCGGTCAGCGCCGCGACCAGCCAGTAGAGGCCGTGGAGCGAGGCGAAGCCGGCGCCGGCGCTCGGCTCGAAGGCGCCGGGGTCGCCGCCGACGAGCGGCGCCGCGCGTGCCGCCGCGCCCGACAGCAGCCGCTCGCGCTCCTGCGGATCGGCCGCCAGCACCGCCGGCTCGAACAGCTGGCGCACGATCCCGAAGGCGAACTCGCGCTCCAGCTCGCCGCCGACCGCCTGCAGCGTCCGCAGCCCGCGCGCCGCGGCCCGCTCGCGCAGGTGCCGCAGCAGCGCGGTCTTGCCGACGCCGGGCGGACCTTCGACCAGCGCGAGTGCTCCCGCGCCCAGGGTCGCGGCGGTCAGCCGCTCGTCGAGCAGACCGAGCGCGGCCTCGCGTTCGAGCAGCTCCACCGCCTGTCGTCCCGTCGCCACCGGCGCGAATCTAGCGAACCTGGGCGCCCCAGCCGACCGGCAGCACGGAGACGCCGTGGTCGGTCAGCAGGGCGGCGAGATCGTCGCGGTCGGCGGCCGGCTCGGCGAGCGCCTCGGCGAGCTGCTGCAGGCCGGCGGGAACGCTGAGGCAGAGCAGCCGCGCGTCGGCGACGACGGCGATCCGACGCGGGCGGCCGCGCTGCAGCCGCAGCTGGCTGCCGGCGCCGAGCAGCCGCCGCTCGTCGGCGAGCACGACCTCGACCTCGCCGGAGAGAACCGTGAGCGTCGCGTCGTGGCGGGCGCAGAGGTGCGGCGGCAGCGCCGCCCCGGCCGGCGCCGACAGCTCGAACAGCGCGTAGGCGCTGTCCGCGTCGGCGGCGACCGGGGTGACGGCGAGCGTCCGCCGCGGGCCGGCGGTGCGGGCGGGATCGCCCGCCGCGGCGGAGCCGCCCGCGAGCGGCGGGGCGCTCATCGCGCGGCTCGCTTCGCGGCGCGCACGCAGCGCGTCAGCGCCTTGCCCTTCTTCGTGCGCTTGCATCTGGCGATCGCCTGCGTGCGCTTGAGCTGCTTCAGGCAGGCGCTCCGCTTGGCGCCCTTCAGGCGAGCGCAGCGGCTCGCGGCGCTGCTCGGCTTCGCCGGCGTTCTCGACCCGCTCGGCGTTCTCGCAGCCGGCTTCGTCGGCGGCGTTCTCACGGGCGCGGGCGCCGGCGCAGGCGCCGGAGCGGGCGCGGGAGGCGTCGGGGTGCCGCCGCCGACCGGCGTGCGCGGACCGGGGTTGACGTTCGCCGGCCCCCAGTCGGGCTCGGCGCCGCCGTCGATCACGCGCCGCTCGGTCCAGCCGTCGCAGCCGCCGCCGGCCGGTCCGTAGGCGACGTAGATGCCGTCGCCCTGCTGGGTGTAGACGCGGCGGCCGTCGGCGGCGAGCGAAGGATCGGCGAAGCGGCGGCCGTTGGCGCCGGCGGCCGGATCGCCGATCGTGCACATATAGCCTGGTGTCGGACCAACGCCACCGGGGGCGTCGTAGAGGACGACGGTGTTGCCGTCGACGTCGCCGCCGCGGATCATCGCGACGCGACCGCCGGCCGTCTCGCCGTCGGAGAGGTCGCCGCCGGCGCCGAAGATGCCGTAGTGGTCGTAGTCGCTCCACCACTGCGTCGCGGCGGCGCCGGGCTGCTGCGTGAAGGCGACCGAGCCGCGGCCGGCGAGCGTGCGGCCGCTGTCGATCCACGACGGCGCCGTCGCGCCGGTCGCGACGCCCGGCCACTGCTCGCCGCCGCCGGAGCCGTCGGCCTTCGCGTAGCGGATGTCGGAGCCGGTCTCCAGCCAGCCGTTGACGTAGCGCGCGAAGACGTGCTCGTAGGCGACGAGCACGCCGTCGGGCGAGACGGCCGGCGCGAACGGCCCGGCCTGCATCGCGGGCAGCGGGATCTGGTTGATCACGTCGCCGTTCTGGCGCAGGCGGTAGAGCGGCCCGCCGTTGGGCTTGGCGCGCGCGGCCACGATCGTGCCGTCGTCGGCCTGCGACGGCGATCTCCACGGGTTGTCCGCGCTGCCGTCGGTCGTGACCTGGTACTGGCTGCCGCCGTCGCCGTCGGCGAGCCAGACGTTGTGGCCTCTCGTGTAGACGATCGAGTCGGCGGCGGCGCTCGCGGGGGCGGCGAGCGCCCCGGCGGCGACGGCGATGGCGGTGAGCTTCCGGAGCGAGTGCATGGTCGCCACGCTACGAGCGCACCAGGGGCCCTCGAAACGGGCGCCGCCTCCCCTCTTGACCCCGAAAGTTGCCCTCGGGGTCCCCGAAGAGAGGGCGCGGCGGGTTGTCCGCGGCGGCCGCGGGCGGGTGGCGAGCCGGGCGCGTCAGGGCGTCGCGGGCGCCGGCCGGTCGAGCGCGTGCGTCGCGACCGTCAGCGCCGTCGCGAGCGCGAGCGGCAGCCACAGCGCGGTCTCCAGCAGCAGCGCACCGGCGATCGCGCCGAGCAGCAGCGCCAGCAGCGCCGCGGCGCGCTGGGCGAGGTCGGTGCCGCTCGCGAAGCCGGTGCCCAAGCCCGCGGTGCCCGCGCCCGCGGCGCCCGCCGCATCGCCCGCGCCGGCTGGGCCGGCCGCACCCCCGATCGCGGTCAGGTTCAGCACGGTCGTCGCGAGGTTCGCGCCGCCGCGCCCGCGCACGACCGTCGTGCGCAGTCCCATCGCGGCGGCCAGCGCGGCGATCGTCAGCAGCGCCGCAGCCTCACCCGCCTGCGGGTCGAACGCCGCCGCCGCGGCGGTCGCGAGCACCAGCAGCGCGATCTCCACCGCGACCGCCGCGCCCGCGCCATCGCGTGGAGCACCCGCGCGGCCGGCCCCCGCGCCACCCCGCACCAGCAGCGCCGCCGCCACCCCGCCCACCACGAACGCGCACAGCGCCGTCAACGGCGCGGCGACGTCCGGCGCCCCTTCCGCGCCCGCGACGCCGAGCCCGAGGAAGACGACGTTGCCCGTCTGCATCGCGCAGAAGACCTGACCGAGGCCGAGGAAGGCGACCGCGTCGACCAGCCCCGTCGCGCAGGTGAGCGCCAGCAGCCGCCGTCCCCGCCCGTCCAGTCCCAGTCCCCGCACGATGCCGGATCCTGGCGCGCGCAGCGGACGACCTCCCCCGCGAGAGACCCGTCACCACCACCGAGAACGGTCGTTCGTGACGGGATCCGCACAAATATTTCCCAAATCGATCGAATTCGACCGTAAGCTTGCGCGCACTTTCGTGAGGAGAGAGGAGCAGGAGTTGGTCATCACCCGTTTGCTGCGCGGCGCCGCCGTCGCGGGGGTCGCCGCTGCGGCCGTCGCGCTGCCGGTCACGGCCCTCGGCGACGATCCGGCTGCCGGCCCGGCACCGGCCGCGCTCGCGGTCGAGCTGCAGCCCAAGCCGCTCGTCGTCGAGGATCTGACGGCGCCGAAGCTGTCGTGGCACGTCCGCTCCGATGCCGACGACGTCGTCCAGCGCGCTTACCAGGTGCGCGTCGCGACGACCGCCGCCGGGCTCGCCGACGGCGGCACGCCGCTGTGGGACTCCGGCCGCATCGCGTCGGCCGCCTCGACCGGCGTCGCCTACGCCGGCCCGGCGCTCGCGCCCGGCACCCGCTACCGCTGGTCGGTCCGCACCTGGACCGCCGGGCGCGACGCGCCGACAGGCGAGCCGGGCAGCGTCAGCGAGTGGTCGCAGCCGGCGCAGTTCGGAACCGCGCGCAGCGACTGGGGGGCGACCCCGATCTGGGTCGAGAACAGCGACAGAAACGCCAGCTGGACCGACTACACCGTCAGCGCGAGACTGAGAATCGACGCGGTCGCGGCCGGACTGCAGTTCCGCATGAGAGACGGCAGCAACGGCCTGATGTGGCAGTTCCGCGCCGACACCAACTCGGTCGTGCCGCACACGCTCAAGAGCGGCACCTACGCGACCAGCGGCACCGCGACGAGAATGCCGGCCGGCGTCAACCTCGGCGACGGACAGACCCACACGGTCGCGATCTCCGCGGTCGGCGACACCTTCACGACGTTCGTCGACGGCACGCAGGTCGACCAGCGCACGGTCGCCGACGCCGCCAACGGCTCGGTCGGCTTCCGCAACGGCCGCACCGAGATCGCCAGATGGGACGACCTGACGGTGACCGCGCCCGACAGCACCGTCCTCTACAGCAACGACTTCTCCAGAGCGGCCGGCGAGATCCCCTGCGGCACCGTCGCGAACGGCATCCTCACGGTCGGCTTCTCCGGCGTCTGCGTCGTCGGCGGCACCGCCGACTGGGCCTTCCTGCGCGGCACCGTCGCGCTCGAGGACAAGCCGATCGACGCGGCGACGCTCTACGCGACCGGCAGCTCGCGCGACGATACGCGCCAGTTCGTCTACCGCACCTGGGTCAACGGCAGACTGGTCGGCCTCGGCCCGACGGTCGCGCCCAGAAGCGGCACGCTCGCCTACGCCGGCTACGACGTCACCGCGCTGCTCAGAGCGGGCGAGCAGAACGTGCTCGCCGCGCAGGCGTACACGAGAAAGGACCGGCGCTTCCTCGGCCAGCTCGACGTCGTCTACGCCGACGGCACGACGCAGACGTTCGGGACCGGCGGATCCGCCTGGAAGGGCTGGGCCGGCTACCAGGCGTTCGCGGGCGGCGGCTCGATCGGCACCGGCTTCTTCAACGCGCCGGTCGAGAACCTCGACGCGCGGACCTTCCCGTTCGGCTTCCAGGACCAGGGCTTCGACGACGCCGACTGGAGAGCGGTGACCGAGAAGGCGCCGCTGACCGGGCTCGTCGGAGCGCGGACGGTCAATCCGATCGAACGCGACGAGGCGGCCGCGAGCATCAGAGAGATCGAGCCGGGCCGCGTCGTGGTCGACTTCGGCCGCTCCTGGATCGGCGGCATCAGACTGCACGTCGGCAGCGGCACCGCCGGCAGCCAGGTCGAGGTCCGCCTCGGCGAGGAGCTGAACGCCGACGGCACGGTCCGCTACGCGATGCGGACCGGCAACACCTACCGCGACACGTGGACGCTGCGCGACGGCGACCAGACGCTGCGGCACTGGGGCTACCGCGTCTTCCGCTACGCCGAGCTGGTCGGCCTGCCGGCCGGCTTCACGATCGACGACGTGAAGGCGGCGGCGCTGCTGACCCCGTTCGACCGCGGCGAGGCGACCTTCAGCTCCGACGACCCGCTGCTGAACCAGGTCTGGCAGTTCACGAAGAACTCGATCGAGGCGCTCGACTTCGACGTCTTCATGGACTCGGCGACGCGCGAGCGCGGGCCCGAGTACGGCGGCGACAACTACGTCAACCTGCTGGCCCAGCACACGCTCAGCTCCGACCGCGCGCTCGCGCGCTGGTCGACCGAGTACACGGCCTTCCGCCCGTCCTGGCCGACCGAGTGGCGCTACGCGACGATCCTGTCCGCCTGGGAGGACTGGCAGCAGACCGGTGACACGACCTCGCTCGCGCGTCAGTACGACGCGCTGCGCGCCTTCCTGCCGACCGCTTACGTGACTGCCGACGGGCTGATCAAGAAGCCGAAGTCGATCAGCGGCGTCGACGACCTCGTCGACTGGCCGGCCGGCGAGCGCGACGGCTACGTGATGACGACGTACAACACGGTCATCAACGCCTGGGCGTACAGATCGTTCGCCGACATGGCGGAGATCGCGGGCGCGCTCGGCAAGGACGCCGACGCGACCAGCTTCGCCGCCCTCGCGGAGAGACTGCGGCAGGGGATCGACGCGAGACTGTGGGACGGCGACAGAGGGGCCTATCGCGACGGCCTGGGCGACGACGGCTCGCCGATCCACCACTGGGCCGCGCACGCGAGCGCATTCGCGCTGGCGTTCGGGATCCCGCAGCCGGCGAGAGCGGCGCGCGCCGCCGCCTACCTCGACGATCGCGGCATGTCGTGCAGCGTCTTCTGCGCGCAGTTCGTGCTGCAGGGGCTGACGAACGCCGGCCGCGCCGACGCCTCGATCAGAATGATGACCTCGACGCAGCAGCGCTCGTGGCTGCACATGATCGAGCTGGGCGCCGGCGCCGTGATGGAGGCGTGGGATCCCGCGCTGAAGCCGAACACGTCGTTCTCGCACCCGTGGGCGGCGAGCCCCGTCGTCAACGTGACGAAGGGGATCTTCGGGCTCGCGCCGGCCGCGCCGGGCTGGTCGCGCTTCACGGTCGCGCCGCAGCCGGGCACGCTCGGTTCCGCCGCCCTGACCACCCCGACCGTCCGCGGCGAGGTCGCGGCCTCCTTCACGAACACGGCCGAGGACGGGATCGTGCTGCAGCTGACCGCGCCGGCCAACACCGTCGCGGAGGTGACGCTGCCGCGCGTGCTCGGCGGCAGAGACGAGATCGTCGTCGACGGCGCGGCCGTCCCGACGACCGTCGACGGCGAGCTGCTGCACGCCGAGGTCGGCTCCGGCAGCCACGAGATCACGGTGCCGCAACCGGTCGACACGGCGCCGCACACCGCGTTCGACGTGCCCGAGTTCCCCGACCAGGCGCAGGGCACGATCGGCCCGGTGCGGAAGGTCGTCGTCGAGAACACCGGCGTCGGCGACCTGCACGTCACGCGCGTGCGGATCAAGGACGGCGACGGTCTCTCGGCCGGCGACTTCCTGCTCGCCGACGAGACCTGCACCGACGGCGCGGTCGCAGCGCGCGCGACCTGCGAGGTGCTCGTGCGCTTCGCGCCGGCCCGCGCGCAGGCGACCTCGCACGCGACGCTGGTGCTGACCGACGACACCCCCGCGGGCACCAGCACGGCCGCGCTGAGCGCGACCAGCACCGGTCTGCCGCAGGGGCCGAAGGGCGACGACGGCGAGCCGGGCGAGAGAGGCCCGAAGGGTGACGCCGGGCCGAAGGGCGATCCCGGCGCGACGGGCGGCACGGGCCCGGCCGGCCCGGCCGGCACCCCGGGCACGGCTGGTCCCGCCGGGCCGAAGGGCGACGCGGGCGCGAAGGGCGACGCCGGCGCGAAGGGCGCCAAGGGCGACCGCGGCGCACCCGGCCGCGACGCGAAGGTCGTCTGCCGGCTCGCCACGGCGAGAGGCAGACAGCGGATCGCGTGCTCGGTCAGATACGCGAAGGCCGGCAAGAGCACGCAGCTGCGCGCGGCCACCCGCGCGAGCCTGACGCGCAACGGCCGCACCTACGCCAGCGGCCGCGTCGGCGCGCTGCGCACGACCCGCACGGTCGCGCGCGGCGCTCGCTACACGCTGCGGATCGGCGGCCTCGCGCTCGCCGTCCGGCTGCGCTGAGCCGCCATCACCGCACGCGCCGCGCTACGTGCGCGGCGCGTAGCGGTGGTGCAGCATCAGCACGTTGCCGTCGGGGTCGGCGAAGTGGCTCATGTGGCAGACGCCGCTGTCGATCGTCTCGCCGAAGAAGACGATCCCGCGCTCCTCCAGCGCGGCGCGGGCGGCGGCGACGTCGTCGACTCTGAGCGCGATCGGCATCGAGTGCGACGCCAGCTCGCGGCCGATCGCGGCGGGGTCGATCAGCGCGAGCGTGACGGTGCCGGTCTCGAACTCGATCCCCATCGCCGGCGAGCCCTCTCTCTGCCACGCCTTCGAGCGCTGCAGCCCGAGCACCTCGCCGTAGAAGCGCGCCGAGGCTTCGAGGTCGCGCGCCGGGATCGAGATGAAGTCGACGCCGGTGACGGAGATCGCGGGTGCGGTGGTGGCCATGATATCGCTCCTCTTCGTGGTGCCTCGCGCGCGGACGCGGCCGCGCGCGCCGAAGCCGTAGCCTGACAGGATGAGAAGTGGCCGTCTCCTGACGCTCGCGGCGGCTGCCTACGTCGTGCTGGTCGCGGCGATCGAGCTGCTCGGGCTGGGCCTCTCCCCCGACGAGCTGGGCTCCAGCCCCGACAGCCTCGTCTCCGGCGAGGTCTGGCACCTGCTGACGAGCGCGCTGCTGGTCGACGGCGAGGTGCCGCTCTTCCAGCTCGCGCTGCTGGCGGCCGTCACGGCCGCCGTGATCCTGCGCCACGGGCCGCGCATCTGGTGGGCGGCGTCGCTGCTCGGCCACGTCGGCTCGGCGCTGCTCGCCTACGTCGCGATCGGCATCGCGATCGCGCTCGGCGACGGCGCCGCCGACGCGATCTCCGACGACTGGGACTACGGCGTCTCGTGCGTGATGGCGGCGCAGTTCGGCGTGCTCTTCGCGGGCGCGCTGCTGCACCGGCGGCGCGGGCGCGGCGACGCGGTCGACCTGCTGTTGATCGGCGCCGCCTGCGTCGCCTTCGCGTTCTATCTCGCGACGATCGACTGGTACGGGATCGAGCACCCGCTCGCCTTCGCGATAGGCGCGGCCGTCCTGCTCGTCGCCGATCGGCGCGCGCCGTCCGCGCGCCCGTCCTAGGAGGCCGACTCGGCCGGCAGCGCCGTGCCCTGCGCCGGCTTCGCGGCGACCGTCCCTTCCTGCGTCCGCGCCAGCACCGCCAGCCCGCCCAGCGCGGCCACCAGCGCCGCGACCGCGGCGAAGGCGCCGAGCGTCGAGGTGTGGAGCGACTCCTGCAGGAGGGTCGTTCCCAGCACGACCGAGGAGATCGGGTCGAAGGCCATGCTCGTCGCCACCGCCGGCGCCAGCACGCCGGTCTGCAGCGAGAGCTGGCTGAGCGTCATCGAGGCGTAGCCGACGACCAGCAGCGCGTAGGTGTGCCAGTCGGTGAAGATCGTCAGGACGCCCTCCTCGAACTGGTCGCCGACCGCCTTCGTCAGCGCGGCGCTGAGGCCGAACAGCAGCCCGGTCGCGATCCCCAGCAGGGCGGCCTTCGTCGCGGGCTTGGCCTCGCGCGCCGCGAGCACCAGCGCGGCGGAGACCCCGCCGAGCACGGCGCCGGCGATCAGCCACTGGCCGAACGGCGCGTCGTCGCGGCCGCCGGAGGGGTCGGCCACCAGCAGGAAGACCGCCAGCGCAGCCGTCACCACGGCCGCGGCGATCATGTCCGCGCGGCGGATTCTCTGGCCGGTGAAGCGGGCGCCGAGCGGCAGCGCGAAGACGACCGAGGAGACCAGCAGCGGCTGCACGACCGCGAGCCGCCCGATCGTCAGCGCGATCGCCTGCGCGACGAAGCCGAGCGCGTCGGAGGCGATCCCGACCAGCCACACCGGCCGCCGCGCCATCCGCAGCAGCAGCCCGCCGCTGGAGCCGGCCGCCGTCTCGGGCTCGTCGAGGCCGGCCTTCTGCTGCAGCACGGAGCCGAGCGCGAACAGCAGCGCGGCGGCGAGCGCGAGGACGATCTCCACGACGCGGCCTTCCTACGACGCCGCCGGCGCGGCCTCGTCGGCGCCGACCGCGTTGATCTCGGCCATCCGCGCCGTCGAGCGCGGCTTGGCGTAGGCGAAGAAGATCACGAGGCCGATCAGCAGCCAGACCGCCAGGCGGATCCAGGTCGTGATCGGCAGCAGCGCGATCAGCGCGCCGGCGCAGACGATCCCGAACGGCGCGGTGACGTTGACGAACGGCACTCTGAACGGCCGCTCCAGCTCCGGGCGGCGGCGGCGCAGCACGAGCACCGCCCCGCTCACGATCACGAACGACAGCAGCGTGCCGATCGAGACGAGGTTGGTCAGCACGTCGATCGGCGTGAAGCCGGCGCAGAGCCCGCCGAAGATCGCGCAGACGAGCGTCGCGAAGCCGGGCGTCTTGTAGCGGCCGACGGCGCCGAGCTTGTCCGGCAGCATCCCGTCGGAGGCCATCCGCATGAAGATCCGCGTCTGGCCGTAGAAGGTCACGAGCACGGTCGCGGCGAGGCCGACGACGGCGGCGATCGAGACGGCCGCCTCCAGCCACGCCAGCTCCGGGCCGGCGGCGCGCACCGCCTCGGCGATCGGGTCGGCGACGTCGAGCCGGCGGTAGTCGACCATGCCGGTCATCACGATCCCGATCAGGACGTAGAGGACGGTCGCCGTCAGGACGGTGCCGATCAGGCCGATCGGGATCGTCTTCTGCGGGTTGCGCGCCTCCGAGGCCGCCGTCGAGACGGCGTCGAAGCCGATGTAGGCGAAGAAGACGACGCCGGCGGCGCGCAGCACGCCGGAGATCCCGAAGTCGCCGAAGGCGCCGGTGTTCGACGGCAGGAACGGCTCCCAGTTGGACTTCGTCACGTAGAAGATGCCGAAGCCGATGAAGGCGACGAGCACCGTCAGCTTCAGCGCGACCATCCAGTTGTTGGCCGTCGAGGACTCCTTCTGACCGCGCCACAGCAGGCCGCAGGTGAGGAAGACGATCGCGATCGCCGGCAGGTTGACGACGCCGCCGTTGTCCTGGAACGGCGCGTTGGTCAGCGAGTGCGGCAGCGTGACGCCGAGCGAGTGCATCATCGCGTCGAAGTAGCCCGACCAGCCGACCGCGACCGTCGCGGCGGCGAAGAGGTACTCGAGCAGCAGGTCCCAGCCGATGAACCAGGCGAGGAAGGTGCCGAAGGTCGCGTAGGCGTACGAGTAGGTCGAGCCGGCGGCCGGGATCATCGCGGCCAGCTCGGCGTAGCAGAGCGCCGTGACCGCAGCCGCGAGTCCGGCCAGCAGGAAGGCGAAGACGACCGCGGGGCCGGC
>DATIOB010000831.1:0-2153 GCA_035473605.1 Conexibacter sp. | reverse complement strand
GACGTCGTCTTAGCCGACGCCTGCGCCGGCGGCGGCGCGCTCGACGTGGCGCTCGCCGGCGGCCGCTCCTTCCTGCCCGGCGTGCGCGGGAGCCTGACGTTCCACTCGCCGCCGGGGACGCACATCGACAGCTGGACCGTGTGGCGCTCGCTCGCGGTCGCACCGCCCGGCGGATCCTCCTCCGACTACGTGGCGGCGATCTCCGAGCGCGGCAGCGCGATCGTCCAACAGGGCTGCTCCTCGGCGCAGAGCGCGCCGTTCGGCTGCCTGACCGTCGGCAGCGAGACCGACCCGCTCGACCCGGCCAACCGGGTCGACCGGGCCGGCACCCCCGTGCTGTCGGCGTTGGAGCTGTGGGTCGGCTGTCGCAGCGCCGTCTGCGACGAGCCGGTCGGCGCTGCGCCGGCGCGGCTGCGCCTGCACGGTTCCCGCCTCGAGGTCCACGACCTCTCCGCGCCGGAGAGACCGCAGCTGTCGGGGACGCTGCTCGCGCCCGGCCCGATCAGCGGCAGCGCGACGCTCGTCGTCGAGAGCGCCGACGAGGGCGGCGGCATCGCGGAGACGACGGTCTCGCTCGACGGCGAGCCGTGGCGGACGAGCGCGCCGGCCGGGACGCGCGGCACGTGCAGAGAGCCCTACACGGTCCTCCAGCCGTGCCCGTCGGCCGCCGCGCGCGCGTTCACGCTCGACACGACGACGCTCCCCGATGGTCCGCACACGGTCGGCGGCGCGATCGTGGACGCCGCCGGCAACGCCGTCCTCTGGGGGCCGGTCGCCTTCGAGGTGAGACAGCCGGCCAGAGACGACGGCGACGACGACGGCAGAAGAGGCGGAGGCGGGCCGCCGCCGGGCGACGGCGGCAGAGGCGGTGGTCAGGCTCCGATCCCGCCTCCGCCGCCGCCGGTCGTCCCGTCCCCGCCGACCGGCAACGGCGCTCCCGCCGTGGAACGGCCGCGGCTGCGGCTGCTCGACCGCTCGCTGTCGCGCCGGCCCGGTCGCGGCGTGCGGATCACCGGCACGCTGCACAGCGCCGGCGGCGTCCCGATCGTCGGGGCGAGACTGACCGTCCTCGCTCACCAGCTCGGAACCGGTGACCAACGCGGCCGTGCGCTGGCGACCGTCACGACCGACAGCACGGGACGCTTCTCGTTCGTCGTCAGAGGACACGGCGCGGAGCGCTACACGGTCGCGTTCGCGCCCGCCGAGGGCGCCGCGGCGACCGCCGCTGCCGCCGCGACCGTGCGCGCGCCCGCGACGCTGTCGATCACGCGCTCGCAGGCGCGGCTGCGCAGAGGCCAGACCGTCGTGCTGCGCGGGCGGCTGCGCGGCTTCGGCGCGGCTGCCCGCGGCGCCGTCGTCGAGCTGCAGGCGATCGTCAGCGGCGACTGGCGGACCGTCGGGACCGTCCGCGCCGACGCACAGGGGCGCTACGCCTGGAGATACCGGTTCGTGAGCGTCACCCGCGACACGCTCTTCACGTTCCGCGCGCTGGTGCGCCGAACGCCGGGCTGGCCATGGCCCGAGCTGCGGACCAGACGCATCGCGGTGCGCGTCGACGCCGTCGATCAGCTGAGATGACGGCGTTCGCATTCGGCAATCGGCGCGCCGCCGCCGACGCGCTGCTCGCGCGCGAGTACGACGAGCGCAAGCCCGAGGTCGTGACGACGGTCGCGGGCAAGCTCGCCGGGGCCGGCATCCGGCTCGACCCCTCCGATCTCGACGCCGCCTACAACCAGGCGTGGCACGCGCTGCACACCAAGCTCGCCGACGGCGAGGCGATCGACAACCCCACGGGCCTGCTCGTCGCGATCACCCACCGCCGAGCGCTCGACGAGCATCGTGCCCTGCACGTCAACCGGCGCGCCGACGCCGATGACCTCGAGCTGATCGCGCACGAGCACGACATCGACCAGCGGCTCGACGACGAGATGCAGCTGCGGCAGTTCCTCGCCGGCCTGCGCGAACGGCTGAACCGTCGCGAGCTGCAGGCGGCCGCGCTCTGCTACGTCTACGAGTACTCGCGGCCGGAAGCCGCGCGTCTGGTCGGCGTGCCGCCGAAGCGGATGGAGAAGATCATGGACGCCGTCTCGCGCAAGCTGGCGCCCGTCCTCGTCGAGATCAGATCCGGCACCTGGTGCGAGCAGCACAGCTCG